>JAUVNM010000339.1 GCA_030599705.1 Gammaproteobacteria bacterium | reverse complement strand
TCTCGGTCCTATATCCCCTGCCAGGCACAGGTCAGCCGGCAGTACGCTGACCGTAATGCCTGGGTGCGCAGTTCGATCCTGAATACCGCGCGTATCGGCAAGTTTTCCTCTGACCGCGCAATCAGGCAATATTGCGAGGAAGTCTGGAAGGTCAAGCCGGTGTTGACCCGTACCGGCATCGAGGTAAAGACCTGCGGGATGAAGGAATCCGCCTGACTGTCAGTCGGTTATCCGGAATATCAGCACACCTGGTCACCTCCTGTGAGCGGCAACCCTCCAGCAAGCTTCCGCACCTGTCCCGGTGACCGCTATCCGCCCGGGGCCACGGTGGTCGCCGATGGCGTAAATTTTTCCATCTACAGCCGCTATGCCACGCAGGTCGAACTGCTGCTGTTCGCTGCGGTGGACAGCCCGCTGCCGTTCCAGGTCATTCCCCTGGAGGCGCGCATCCATCGTGCCTTTTTCTTCTGGCATGTGCTGGTCGTGGAGCTGCCGCCCGGAACCTATTACGCCTGGCGTATCGACGGGCCGGACACGCTGCCGCAATCGGGGTTCCGCTTTGACCGTGACAAGGTGCTGGTCGACCCGTGGACACGCGGTGTGTCCAGCGTCCTGTGGGACCGTGCGCGCGCATGCCGCCCCGGCGACAATGTCAGCACCTCGTTGCGTGGGGTGATCGAGTCCGGTGATTACGACTGGGGAGATGATGAACCACTGGGCTGTATCCGCCCGGAACGCACAATCATCTATGAACTGCACGTCAGTGGTTTTACCCGGCATCCGGACGCCGGTGTGCAGGCGCCCGGCACCTTCCGCGGGGTAATCGAGAAAATACCCTATCTGATGGAACTCGGTATTACCCATGTCGAACTGATGCCGGTGATGGCCTTCGATGAGCAGGATGTGCCTGCGGGTGTTGCCGCACTCGGGCTGCGGAATTACTGGGGTTACAGTACCCACAGCTATTTCAGCCCGCATCCGGGTTACTGTGTCTCAACGGACGCCGGTGCACATGCCCGGGAGTTTCGTGACATGGTCAAGGCCCTGCACGCGGCCGGTATCGGTGTCATCCTCGACGTGGTATTCAACCATACCGCCGAGGGTGGGGCAGACGGCCCGGTGATCAACTTCAAGGGCATCGGTAACGAGAGTTACTATCACCTGGATTTCGCCGACCGCAGCAAATACCGCGACTACACCGGCTGCGGTAACACGGTCAACTGCAATCATCCAATGGTGGCGAAGTTCATCCTCGAGTGTCTTGAATACTGGGTGCGGGAGATGCACGTCGACGGGTTCCGCTTCGACCTGGCAAGCGTGTTGTCACGCGGCGAGGACGGTGAGCCGCTCTACCATGCGCCAGTGCTGTGGAATATCGAGTTTTCCAACGTGCTCAGCGAAACCCGTGTTATTGCCGAGGCCTGGGATGCGGCGGGGCTGTACCAGGTCGGTGATTTTCCCGGTTATCGCTGGGGCGAATGGAACGGCCGTTACCGCGACGTGATACGCCGCTTTGTCCGTGGTGATCGTGGCCTGCTCGGTGAGGTGGCGCAACGCATCAGCGGTAACAGCGACCTGTACCAGGGCGCGGACCGGATGCCGACCAACAGTATCAATTTCATTACCTGCCATGACGGTTTCACCCTGTACGATCTGGTGAGTTACAACAGCAAGCACAATGAAGCCAACGGCGAAGATAACCGTGACGGCAACAACAACAGCTTGAGCTGGAACTGTGGCGTCGAGGGCGACACCGAAGATACGGAAATTACTGGACTGCGCCGGCAACAGGCAAAAAATTTCATGGCCATATTGCTGCTCAGCCAAGGTATCCCCATGATCACCGCCGGTGACGAGGTGCTGCACAGTCAGCAGGGCAACAACAATCCCTGGTGCCAGGACAATGAACTCGGCTGGTTCGACTGGGGCCTCGTGGAAAGCAATGCAGACATGTTGCGTTTCACGCAGCTGATGGTCGCCTTTCGCAAGCGTCATCCGTGTGTCGCGCACGCGCGTTTCCTCACCGGCGAGCTGCGCGATGGTTACTGGTTCCCGGATATCACCTGGCATGGTGAACAGCTCAATACGCCATCATGGGGGGATTCCGATGGACAGGTACTCGCGGTTACCCTGGGTGCTGTGGAGCCCTGGGAGGAAGACCTGCACATCATGATGAACATGAGCGAGCAGCCCCGGCGCTGCGCGCTCCCCGGAATCGCCGGCCGCGACTGGCACCGGGCCCTTGATACCTCAATGGCGTCCCCCGGTGATGTGCTGATGCCGGCCCGGCAGCCGCTGCTGGATGCTTCGTCATACAAGGTAGCCGCACGCAGCGTGGTGGTGTTCGAGGCAAGGTAGCCAGTCAGGCCGGGATGTGCCGGTTATCCATTCGGCGCTATACGGTTCCTACTCCAGGCCACCTTTGAGTTGCCTGAGACGCTCTTCCAGGCGCATGATTTCAGCTTCTTTGGCACCGGCTCCCGGTGCACCGTATGCGGGAGCTCCTCCATAGCCTGGAGCTGCGCCATAACCGGGAGCACCACCATAACCGGGGGCACCACCATAACCGGGGGCACCACCATAACCGGGACCACCACCATAACTGGGACCACCGCCATAGCCGGGATCACCGCCATAGCCGGGACCACCGCCATAGCCGGGACCACCGCCATAACCGGGAGCACCACCATAACC
>JAUVNM010000155.1 GCA_030599705.1 Gammaproteobacteria bacterium | reverse complement strand
GTAGCAGACCAGACCTACCGGCTTGACACCGGTAAGGTAAAATCAATCGAACAAGAAGCTGACGAGCATCAAATTGAATTATGAGAAAATAGTGTAAACTGTGCGAAGTAGCTTCCTTACTTACACATGTCATCCTGCCTGCGGCAGAACATGATTCATGACAGAGCCAGCTCATGTATTTCAATTACGACCATCTCGAATTTCATTATGAACCCTACCCGATCGGCCTGGCAAAGCCGTTGATGGAGCCCGGCTTGTACAGGGAATTCCTGGATAACTACCCGGAGCAGGACTGGTTCATATACAAGGAAAAACTTGGCCACAAATATACCCTCTCCGAGCACTTCAACCCGAAAGCCTTCAACAGATTTCTCAAATCCAGCCCGCTCTGGCATGACTTCAATAAATGGATAAAGAGCCGTGATTTCGTCAGCAGTGTCCTCGACGCCCTGGCCCGCAACAACCTGGATCTTGGCTACAACCCGAACATGTCCATACTGCAGCAGATGCGCAAGCGACTGACCCATTCCGGGCGGCTCAACTGGAGTGGATCACGCCTTGTATCACGATTCGAGTTTTCCATGTTGCCAGCCGATGGCGGACATATACTGCCACATACGGATTCACCGACAAAGGTCATCACCCTGGTTGTTTCCATGATTGGTGAAGGAGAATGGGACCCGGCATTCGGTGGTGGCACCGATCTCAACCAGGCAAGGGATGTACGTCACAATTTCAATCAGACCAATACACAAGGCCGGTTTGAGGACATGAACATAATCGATAGCTTCGAGTTCACTCCCAACCAGGCCGTCATCTTCATCCGGACCTTCAATTCCTGGCACTCGGTACGTCCCATGACCGGTACCGGTTCAGGTGCAATGCGAAAAACGCTGACGATCAATATCGAGGCATTCGCATAGGACGGCGCAGTACCCGGGCCACAGCATCTTCAGGGCCTGACGCAGTTATCTCCGGCCAACCAGTGATCGCAGCCATGCAAAGGCCTGCCGGTTGCCCCTCTTGGTGCGGGCATGCTGTTTTTGTCGCCTGATCCCTTCCCGGATAGCGGCCTCCGGCAGATTCAGCCGCTGCGCCGCCTTTGCGGGACCGCCAAAATACCTGCTGGCGCGCTTCAAGACCTTGTTGATTCTTCTGTCATCCTTCAGTGTCAGCGGTCGCTGCATGTCATAGCCCCCGACATCCCGTTTAGCTGCAATATTCTCCAGACAGGCTGTCGAGTACTTGGAAATCCTGCTGGCCGTTTCAATATCACCGCTCACATGCAGCAAACGCAGCAGCAACTCGTCCAGTTCAGATGCCTTGTTGATGAACGGAAACGGTTCGGCCGGAACCGGCTCTTCAAGAAAACCGCAAAGATCATCCCAGCCGGAACTCCTGGTCACGTCGAGCACCAGCAAGTCATCCGGCCTGGCTTCAAAGTAGCTCCTGACCCCGGCCTGGTGATCATGGAATGTCTGCCTGAATCGCTCCCGGTCAAACACGGGGCTGCCATAAAGCATCTCCAGCATCCGCTTGCGTTCCTCCGCACGCTCCCGTTGCACATCCTGCTTGCGGCCCATGTCACGCTCGATGGATTTCAGCCAGCCGTCGACGTCACGCAGCGTCAGGATGAACCTGCTGCCTGGAAACGCCTTGTCCAGTTCCCTGTACATGGCGGCACTGACGCCAGGCAATGCCGCATCAAAATCGGTAATGCCCTGCCACTCGAGTGGCAGGCGAATGGTGCGATAACCCAGCATTCTCAACGCTTCCTTGAGGCTGGTCGTACCGGTTTTCCCAAGACCGACACAGAACACTTTTTGGCGCGTCATTGTCAGCTCCGGAAAAAGGATTTCATCTGATATAGCTCCGCACAGCCAGGCAGCTGAACACAACCTGTAATGACCGTGAAACTATACCTTGAATCCCGGTCTGCAGAAACACCCCAACCGGTGCGCCAGGCGCTGAGATCCGGTTGCAAGTCAATTGGATCATCGTATGATAACCGGCAATCCCTGCGGGCTATCATCAGGCACCTCTCATGTGCGGTATCACCGGTTTTCTACACCATACAACTGACTCCGGGTCCATTATTAACAGGATGACGGAAGCGCTGCAGCACCGGGGTCCGGATGCCGGCGGGGCATGGCTTGATAAAGATGCCGGTATTGCCCTGGGGCACCGGCGCCTGTCCATTGTCGACCTGTCACCGGCCGGCAGTCAGCCGATGACATCCGGATCCGGGCGCTACGTACTCAGCTTCAACGGTGAAATCTATAACTTCACTGAGCTACAGCCGGAACTGGTGCAATCCGGCTACAGCTTCCGCGGGCACTCCGATACAGAGGTGCTACTCGCCGCTATCGAGACCTGGGGCACACGCGCCGCACTGGATCGCAGCAGCGGCATGTTTGCCTTTGCACTGTGGGACCGGTCGGAACACACGCTGACACTTGCCAGGGATCGGGTTGGCAAGAAACCTCTGTATTACGGCTGGTGCAACGACGCCTTCCTGTTCGGCTCGGAACTCAAGTCACTGGCAAGACACCCGGCCTTCGACAGCACCATCAACCGTAGCGCCCTCGGCGAACTGATACGCTTTGGCTGGATCCCGGAGCCGCTGTCGATCTATAGCTCCATCCGCAAACTGCCGCCCGGCTGCCTGCTGCAGATCACGATCGACAGCACCCCGGGGGCGACTGAACCGGAATACTACTGGCGGGCCAATGAGGCCTGTCAGAATGCCTGTGACAGCGGGTTTTCAGGCAGTTATGCAGATGCCACAAACCGGCTGGATACGATACTGAACGCTGCCGTGGGCAGGCGCATGGTGGCCGATGTAGAGCTTGGCGCCCTGCTTTCCGGCGGCATCGATTCATCAACCATGGTTGCCCTGATGCAGCAACAGGCGAACCGGCCGGTAAAAACCTTCTCGATCGGTTTTACCGAGCCCCGTTTCAATGAGGCACAGCACGCGGCCGCTATCGCCGGGCACCTGGGCACCGACCACCATGAACTTTATGTAACACCGGAACAATGCCTGGACGTCGTAGACCATCTGCCGGTTATCTATGACGAACCGTTTGCCGACATTTCACAGGTACCGACGCTGCTGGTTGCACGGCTGGCCCGCGAACAGGTCAAGGTAGTGCTGTCCGGCGATGGCGGTGATGAACTGTTTGCCGGCTACACCCACTACTTCGAGGCACTGCGGCAATGGCAGCGAATGCAGAAGATACCCGCACCCGTGCGCAGGCTGCTGCGCTTCCTGGCGCTGCGCTACGGACAGTTCAGCTGGCAGCTGCTCGGCAATAGCGGCAGCAAACACATGCCCGGCTGGCAGCGGGGGGGCAGCAAACTGGAGAAACGCACACGCGGCTGGACACAGGAAACTCCGCAACAGTACCTCATGGAGCGCAATGCGAATTACCTGCAGCCGGAAAATCTTGTCATTGGCTATACAGCTGCCAACATAACTGCCAATGAAGAGGAGCAATGGCTGACCGGTACAAGTCCCCTGCTGCAGATGCAACTCCTGGATTACATCGGCTACTTGCCGGGTGACATACTCGTCAAGGTCGACCGGGCGAGCATGGCGGTCGGGCTGGAGGTACGTGCACCCATCCTGGATACCAGCGTGGCCGATTTTGCCTGGAGCCTGCCTGCAGATTTCCTGGTCGACCGGCATGGCGGCAAGCGCATTCTGAAGGATGTGATGCACCGTTACCTGCCGCGTGAACTGACCGACCGGCCAAAACGCGGCTTCAGCATGCCCGTCGAGGACTGGCTGCGTGGACCATTACATGACTGGGCACTGGACCTGCTCGACCCGGTCAGCCTGGCCCGGCAGGGATTTTTCAGGCCCGAAAGTGTGGAAACAATCTGGAAGCAACATATGGCCGGCTGGCGCAATCACAGCAATCTTGTCTGGTCGCTACTGATGTTTCAGTCATGGCTGGCAGCCCACTCCGGCTAAATTGACAAGCCATTGGACATGCATGGTAGTAAAATAGACGGGACTTATGTCTAGACCCAAAATCCTTGGCATCGGTCTGGCCAAGACCGGTACCACCAGCCTGAATGACGCGTTTGCCATTCTGGGCATTACTTCCATTGGCTGTCCCGGGAGCATTGCCGCCATCAAGCGCTTTGAAGCTGCCACCGATGGCATCGTCGCCGACCGGTTCGAGGCACTGGACCGGGCCTTCCCGGGCAGCAAGTTTATCTACACAACACGTGACCCGGAGAGCTGGCTGAACTCCTACACACGCTACCATGGCCGGAAAAACCCCTCCCTGCCAGGCCATGCCGACATGACACGCCGCCTGTACGGTACCACTGGGACCGAACGTGACATCCTGCTGGCCGCATTCAAGCGTCATGAACGGCATGTCTTCGAATATTTTCGGGACCGACCGAATGACCTGTTAATCATGGACATCGTCGGCGGCCGGGCCGACTGGGAAATGCTGTGCAACTTCCTGGACAGGCCGGTACCCGCTGCCCCCTTCCCGACCAGCAACCCGAAGTTTACCGATAACATCTTCAGGCACCTGCTGTTCTACCTGAAGGATCCCGTCGTGGTAGCAAAAATTACCAGGGCACCGGTCGATTTCCTGAAAAGCCTGTCAATTGAAGACTATTCGCCCACCGAGTTGACGGGGGAAGAACCGACCAAGCGCGGCGACCGCATCCTGGTGAAAAGCTGCAAACAATTTGGTGGTGTATCCAGGGCCGCGGAAATACTGCACCTTGATACGGATTTTCTTGCAGCTGCCATCAGGCGTCACAAGGAACGCAAGGTACTGCGCCGGAAACGCAAGTCGACATTTATTGGCAAACGGCTGCGGAAACTGAAACGCCTGTTTTACAGCCCGTAGGGCGCGCCGTGCACACAGTGAACAGGGGCTTATGGAACAGCTGTGCCTCTTTAAATGGCTCTTCCCCTGATCAAGCGGGTAGATTGACCATTTTAGACAAGACACATTCCTGCTGTTAGCAGAACTGCAGGGGCGAATCTGCTGGCCGAATGAATTCGGCCCTACAACTCGATCAAAATTCATGTGTAGGGTCGAATTCATTCGACCATCGGCGTTGCATCGCGATCTGTCATCCAGATGCATTCCCAATGGGGGTAATCGCCAATATCCCGAACCAGACCCGCTCGCAACGGGTTGGCAACAATATATCTGGAAATTTGGC
>JAUVNM010000083.1 GCA_030599705.1 Gammaproteobacteria bacterium | reverse complement strand
TACATGGACCTGCAACCCGGAACGCCGATTACTGCCATCCAGCCGGACCACGTATTTATCGGTTCGTGCACCAATGCGCGCATCGAGGACCTGCGCGCGGCTGCTGCCGAGATTCGCGGACAGACGGTTGCGTCCGGAATCAGGCAGGCGCTGGTCGTGCCCGGGTCCGGACTCGTCAAGCAGCAGGCGGAAGCGGAAGGTCTGGACCGGGTATTCACAGCGGCCGGTTTTGAATGGCGCGAACCCGGTTGTTCCATGTGCCTTGCCATGAATGCCGATCGCCTCGAACCCGGTGATCGCTGCGCCTCGACCTCAAACCGTAATTTCGAAGGACGCCAGGGGCAGGGCGGGCGCACCCACCTGGTCAGCCCGGCTATGGCGGCGGCCGCGGCAGTTGCCGGCCACTTTGTCGATATCCGTAAAACGGCAACCGGGTAGCAACGCTATGGAAAAATTCTCCACGCTTGACGGTATCGTGGCGCCACTGGACCGCCCGAATGTCGATACGGATGCGATCATTCCAAAACAGTTTCTCAAGTCGATTAACCGCACCGGCTTCGGGCCCAACCTGTTCGATGCATGGCGTTATCTCGACCCCGGGGAGCCGGGGATGGATAACAGCAGGAGACAACCGAACCCGGATTTCATCCTGAACCAGCCACGTTACCGGGATGCGGCTATCCTGCTCGGCCGGGACAATTTTGGCTGCGGTTCATCGCGTGAACACGCCGTGTGGGCGCTGCTTGATTATGGCTTCAGGGTGGTCCTTGCCCCGGGTTTTGCCGATATTTTCTTCAACAACTGTTTCAAGAATGGCGTGCTGCCGATTGTCCTCGACGCGGACACCATTAACCGCCTGTTTGCCGCGGTTGACGCCATTCCCGGGTTCCGCCTGGCGGTCGATTTGCCGGGCCAGCAGATCATCACCCCGGAACAAGAGGTCATCCCGTTTGCTATCGATGCGTTTCGCAAGGATTGCCTGATACATGGACTCGATGATATCGATCTGACCTTGCAACATGCCGATGCCATCCGTGCCTTCGAGGCGCAGCGCCGCCTGGATGCCCCGTGGTTGTACGATAATTCAACTGAATAAAGTATTATAGCTAACTGATATGTCATATAAAATAGTCATCCTTCCGGGCGATGGCATTGGCCCGGAAATCATCACGGAGGCGGAGAAGGTCCTGGACTGCCTGCAGTCAGACTACGGCCTGTCGGCCACCCTGGAGCATGCCCCCGTCGGTGGCGCCGGGTACGAGGATTCCGGCAAGCCGCTACCCGATGTCACGCTGGCGCTGGCGCAGGCGGCGGACGCCGTACTGCTGGGGTCCGTCGGTGGCCCGCAGTGGGAACACCTTGAGCGCTCACTGCGCCCGGAACAGGGGCTGCTTGGCCTGCGCGCCGGCATGCAGCTGTTTGCCAACCTCAGGCCGGCCATTCTTTATCCCCAACTGGCGGATGCCTCGACCCTGAAGCCGGAAGTCGTCAGCGGGCTGGATCTCATGATTGTGCGCGAACTGACGGGCGGCATTTACTTCGGCCAGCCACGTGGCACACGTACCCGTGAGGATGGTCAACGCGAAGGCTATAACACGCTGGTATACAGTGAAGGCGAAATTGAGCGCATCGGTCGCTCGGCCTTTGAAATAGCGCGCAAACGCGGCCGCCGCCTGTGCTCGGTGGACAAGGCGAATGTCCTTGAATGCACGGAGCTCTGGCGCCAGGTCATGACGACACTGGCTGACGAATACCCGGATGTGGAACTGAGCCATATGTATGTTGATAACGCAGCGATGCAGCTGGTGCGGGCACCACGCCAGTTTGATGTCATAGTGACGACCAACCTGTTTGGCGATATCCTCTCGGATGCCGCCGCGATGCTGACCGGATCCATTGGCATGCTGCCATCGGCGTCCCTCGATAGCCGCGGCAAGGGCATGTACGAACCCATTCACGGATCAGCCCCCGACATTGCCGGCAAGGGCGTCGCCAATCCACTGGCAACGATACTGTCCGTTGCCATGATGCTGCGTTACAGTCTGGAAGCGCCGGCGCTGGCGGAGCGCATTGAACAGGCCGTCGGCACGGTCCTTGACAAGGGGCTGCGGACACCGGATATCGCTGCGGCGGGCACGGCGCCTGTCGGTACCCGGGAAATGGGTGATGCCGTGGTTGCTGCACTGCGCAGCACGTGACCGGACTATTGAACTTTGCCCGGGGCAGCCGGGTTACTGGAACAGGTAGTAAAGACTGATGACACGCAAATTTGACATTGCCGTAGTAGGCGCCACCGGGGCCGTGGGAGAGACCATGCTCGAGATTCTCGCCGCCCGGAAATTTCCGGTAAACCATGTCTATCCGCTTGCCAGCGCGCGGTCCGCCGGCAAGCGGGTCGCGTTCGGGGGCAAGTATCTTGTCGTTGGGGATCTCGACAAATTCGATTTCTCCAAAGTACAGATCGGGCTGTTTTCGGCCGGGGCCTCGATATCGGAGAAATACGCACCGCTTGCCGCGGCGGCAGGCTGTATTGTGATCGACAATACCTCGCAGTACCGCTATGACGATGATATTCCGCTGGTCGTGCCGGAGGTCAATCCGGGCGCCATCAGGAATTACACCAAGCGCGGCATCATTGCGAACCCGAATTGCTCGACCATCCAGATGCTGGTGGCCCTCAAACCGATCCAGGATGCCGCCGGAATCGAGCGCATCAATGTCTGCACCTACCAGGCCGTTTCCGGCACCGGGAAGGAGGCCATCGAGGAACTCGCCGGGCAGACAGCGAAACTGCTGACCGGCAACGAGGCCGTGGCAAACGTTTATCCCAAGCAGATTGCCTTCAATGTGCTGCCGCATATCGATGTCTTCCAGGACAACGGTTACACCAGGGAAGAAATGAAAATGGTGTGGGAGACCCGCAAAATCATGGAGGACGACTCCATCCAGGTTAACCCGACGGCCGTCCGGGTGCCCGTGTTCTTCGGCCACTCCGAGGCCGTGCATATCGAGACACGCGACAAGCTCACGGCCGAACGTGCACGCGAACTGCTCGCCAGCGCACCCGGGATAGTGGTCCTGGATGAGCGCCGCGATGGCGGCTATCCGACCGCCGTCACCGAGGGGGCCAATCAGGACCCGGTCTATGTTGGCCGGATCCGGGAGGATATATCCCATCCCCGGGGCCTGGACCTCTGGGTCGTGGCTGACAACGTTCGCAAGGGGGCGGCGCTGAACAGCATACAGATTGCCGAAATCTTGGTGAAAGATTACTTGTAAGTTATAGTTCGCAGACTTGATTTGAGCTGTCGGTCACGTGGCGGGGGAGGTCAGTTACCCATGGTCAGGGAACGGGAAGGAAAGGGGAAGTCTATGAGCCGGAAATATGCCGTCATTGCAGTGCTCCTGTGGGTTGCCGCAACCTCCCGGGCATTTGCGCTCGGGCTCGGAACTATAGAGGTCCAGTCATCCCTGAGTGATCCGTTCAAGGCTGTCATCGAATTAATCTCGGCGACCGATGAGGAACTCGAAGAACTCAAGGTCAGCATCGCATCCCGGAAAACCTTCCAGCAGCATGGTATCCCCAGGCCGCAAATCCTGAGTTCCTTCCTTTTCGATATCGAACGCACCAGTGCAGGCAAGCCGGTCATTCGTATCTCTACCAGGGATCCGGTCCATGAGGCGTTTCTCGAGTTTTTGCTTGAAGTCGCCTGGACGAAGGGGCGCTTCGTGCGCCAGTACACAGTACTGATCGATCCACCGTACACCATGCCGGCCATACCGGCGGCACCCGCTACACCGCCAGTTACCCGGGCACCCCCCGCACCAGCACCGGCTCCCGTTCCGGTGCAGCCGGCACCGGCAGTCAGCAAACCGGCGTCCGTTCCGGTGCCGCCCGCCCCGGCGCCGGCAACCAGGACGCCCGCTCCTGACACCTACGGCCCGATACGCAGAAACGAAACCCTCTGGGTTATCGCAAAGAAGCTGCGGCCTGATAACGACACATCCATGGACCAGATGATGCTGGCCCTGCAGCGCGCCAATCCCCGCGCCTTCATTGACAATAACATCAACAAACTCAGGGCGGGTGCCGTCCTCGCGGTTCCGGGCAGGGAAGAAATCCAGGAATTGAATACGACAGACGCCGGTCGCGAAACCAGCCGTCAATATTCTGAATGGAAATCAGGTGGCGCGGCACCCAAGACGGTAGCAGCGAAACCGGATAGCACCGCGGAATCAGCGACTGTCGAAACAGAAACTGTCGAAACAGAAACCCGACTGCAGCTGGTGGCACCTGAAGAAGATGCCGTCGAGGCTGCCTCAATTGCCGGTATAGCGGGCGCGGATGAGCTACCGGAGGATGCCGCAGCCGATCGCAGCGACCTCCAACAGCAGCTGGCCATGGCGACAGAAGAGGCTGCCGCCAAAAGTTCCGAGTCAGACGGCATGCAATCGCGCGTTACGGAACTTGAAGACCAGGTTGACGATCTGCAGCGGTTGCTGTTACTCAAGGATGCCCAACTCGCGAGCCTGCAGTACCGGCAGGCGGCAACTGATGACGCACCGCTGCCCGGCGAAGATGCAGCAACAACAGTTGAGACGGCTGACGAGGAAACTACAGCGCCGGAATCGCAGGATGAAGCAGGCGCCGGAGAGGGCATCGAGGACCCCTCCGTTATGGAGGAACCCAATGGCCTGATGGACCGGTTGCTGGATAACCCGGTACTGACTGCGCTGGGTGTTATCGTTGCCATGGTCCTGGGTGGATTCCTGTGGGCATCAACACGACAACGGAAACATGAGGACCTGTTCAGTGATGAGCCAACACTGGCAAGTCGACTTTCCGAGGTGGAACAACATGCGCCGGAACCCGTAACCGGGATACAGCCCCGCCCTGTCTACGAAGATACCAGTGTGGATACCGATGAATTTGACTCGCTGGAGGAGGGTGAGTCAGAGGGAGACCCGTTGACTGAGGCCGATGTCTTCATCGCCTATGGCAGGCTGCAACAGGCAGAAGATGTCATTCAGGATGCGCTGGTGCAGGATCCGGAAAACAGGGAACTCAAGGTCAAGCTGCTCGATATTTACCATGCTGCCGGTAATACGACTGCATTTGATACCCATGCCGAGGAGTTCCGCAAATCCATCGATGCCGATGATCCGGTATGGAGCAATATTGCGGCTTTGGGGCGTGCGTTGTCACCGGACAACCCGGCCTATAAATCAGGTACCGGTGAAGACGCCAGCCCGGATGTGGATTTTGATATGGACCTGTCAGGAATGGATGATGGGGCGCACGCAGGTGATGCAACCGTAGATGAAGACCTTGGCCTCGATTATGAGGACACCGGCATTGCTGCGAATGATCTGCCGGATAATGTCGATTTCAGTCTTGATAACCTGGATGAGGCGGCTGAGGGTTCTGTGCCCGGTGAAGACGAAGACGAGGGGATACTCGACAGCAGTGACGAAGTCAGTACCAAGCTTGATCTCGCCCGGGCCTATATCGACATGGGGGACCCGGAGAGTGCGCGCAATATACTCGAGGAAGTGCTCGAGGAAGGCGATGAAGAGCAGAAAAGCGAGGCAGAAAACCTCTTTTCGAAAGTATCCTGATTACCAGCCAACTGGCAATGTGCACCGGACGCACTCCGGATGTTGCCTGTACGGATGAATGTATTGCGCCCGCATCCGGTTATCCGTGTCGTCACCCTGATCGTCTTCATTGCCGGAATATCGGTTGCAAGCCACGCCGTGTTGCTGGCCGGCGCGGTATTGCTGGCATTGGCCTTTACCCGGGCGGGATTTCCCGGGATGGATGGTCTTGCACGAATGATCATGCGGTTGCGCTGGCTGTTTCTGGCGATACTGCTTGTCTACGGCTGGTGGACACCGGGTGAACCGGTCATCCCCGGGCTGGATACCCTGTCGCCGTCGCGCCCGGGCCTTGTATACGGCCTGCTGCGCATTGCGGTACTGGTTCTTATTGTCAGCGCCGTGCATCTGCTCATCCGCACGACGGAAAGCAGCAAGCTGCCGGGTGCGATCATGGTAATAACCAGCCCGTTCCTCAGCAGGGAGCTGCGTGAGCGGTTCGCCGTCAGACTGCTGCTGACACTGAACGCTGTCGACCCGATTCGTGACATGGTGGGTGCGGCATTGAAAAACAGCCCGGAACCGGGCAGAGGACTGACCGTGGCCGCCGGCAAGGTCAGGGCAATCTACCGGGGCGTGCTTGAGCGCGCCGGCCAGTCCGCAGGCCAGCCCGTTGAAGTACAGGACCCGGAATTGCCGCCACCGCTGCAATGGCTGGTTCCATTATCCATGACCGCCTGTTTCTGGCTGGCAAATTCAATGTACTAAAGGTATGCGTATCGCCCTCGGTATCGAATATGACGGCAGCGCATTTTATGGCTGGCAACGACAGCGGACCGGCCGTACCGTCCAGCAGTGCCTGGAAGAGGGTATCTCGCAGGTTGCCAACCAGCCGGTAGCAACCACCTGTGCGGGACGTACCGACACCGGTGTACATGCGACGGGACAGGTAGTCCATTTCGACACCGATGCTTGCCGCGATTCCCGATCATGGAGCATGGGTGTCAACACCAACCTGCCCGCTGACATACGGGTTACCTGGACCCGCGAGATGGATACTGATTTTCATGCGCGCTTTTCCGCCCGCCGCCGGTACTACCGTTATGTCATCCTGAACCAGGTACACGGATCTGCGCTGCTGGATAAACGGGTTTGCCGGGAGCATGCCGATCTTGATGTCTGTCGCATGCGTGAGGCTGCCTGCCACCTGCTGGGTGAGCATGATTTTACCAGTTTCAGGGCCGTTGCCTGTCAGGCCAGGCGCCCTGTCAGGACAATCTATACACTGGATATCACGCGCACCGGCCGGTTTATCTATCTCGATATTGAAGCCAATGCCTTTCTGCATCACATGGTCCGGTGTATCGCCGGCGTATTACTCCGCATCGGCCGGGATGATGCGAGTCCGGAATGGGCCAGGGACTTGCTGGAGATCCGGGACCGGACCGCTGGCGGCATAACGGCGCCCGCCTCGGGCCTGTACCTGGTCGCTGTCCGGTACCCGTCGCGCTACGATCTCCCGGTGTCCGGGTGGCTCCCGGAATACGGTCAATAATCCCTGTCTTCTCCTGATCGAGCGGGTTGCACCTGCTCGGCAAGGTCACTCGAGGCCCAGGGTAAGTTCTCAAGACTCGCTGCAAGTACGTCCCTGTAAGCTCGATGGCCGCATCCCTGCGGCCAACGGTCTTGAGAACTTACCCTGGACCCCGAGTAACCGGGTAGGCTCCTGCGTTTGGCAATCCGGTGTCCCGGCAGTCCCCTTGTCAGGGGCATCGGCTTCAGGGATGAAGCCGTTGAGCGTACAGGGAAGTATTTACAGCGACC
>JAUVNM010000110.1 GCA_030599705.1 Gammaproteobacteria bacterium | reverse complement strand
TCCCGCAATACCATGGCGGAAGAACAGGCCGACCACTGTACGCAACTGCGCAAGCGCAAGAACGAACTCAAGGGAAGACCGCTAAGCCGCAATGCCGTGATCCGGCGCTACCGGGTAGAGTGTGAACCGGGCCACGAAATGCCGGGGCATTCGCGGCTGCGGTAAATTTTTCGAAACCGGTTACTCGGCTTCCCCCTGCTGTTTTAACTTCTCCTCCTCAGCCGCCTGCAGAGCGGCACAACCACCACCGTATGCATCCTTGTCATCCACGGAGGACTCCCACATCTTGCCCAGGACTACAGCCGGAATAGCGACGTAGGGCACCAGCAGCAGCGGTCCGATATTCTTGGCCGCCTCCTTCGCTGGAACGGCATGCACGTCCGGATCGCGCATATCACCGCTGAGACTGACGGGGGCAATACTGGAAAACAGGAATTTTTTTTGCTCCGGCAGAAACACGGCATCAATGGTTTCTTCACCAAGATCGAGCGTCATGGTGCCCTTGATCATGAGATGCGGGCCATCTGCAGCGAGCAGGCCGCTTTTCGCAATGCCATCATTGATATCGAACCTTGCCAGCACGCAATCGAGGTTCGCATACCGTTCTTCCCTGCCCACCTTGCCCAGCACCCAGCCGAATACATCGCCCGAGAGCATATCGACATAATGTGCGGGGATCCGGACATTCTCAAACGCCAGCGCCACATGGCCGTTCAGGCTGGCCGCCAGCTCATGCGATGAATTACCTTTGGCATCCAGCACGATTTGGTAATTGGCATACCCGTCCACCGGCACCTCATCCTGCACCTGTGCCAGCCAGTGACCGAGCTGCTGATCGTCTGCCGTCAGTTTCAGGGAAATCGATGGGGTATCACGTGCATCGATCTCCAGGTCAAGGTCTGTTGGCCCGCCCTTGGCAACCAGCCGCATCGGGCGTACCTGTAACCGGCCGTTTTCCAGCAAGATCCGTCCATGCAGCTGGTCTGCGGACACCTGGGCACTGGATATTTCATCAATGCTGATGTTCATGTCCAGGTCAATCTGCTTGAGAATGGCGAAATTCAGTGGTTCACGGCTGAATGCATGCGGACTCCTTTCCGGCTGCTGATTGCCCAGCTCGCCGCTCTCCATCATCGGAGTTTCGGGATCACCGTGCGGTTCCAGCCCGACATCCTCAAGATACAACACCGGGATAACAAAACTGCCTTTCAGGCTCGGGCGCTCACCTTCCAGGGTGCCCGACAGCAAGGTCGTCGAACGCGTCCGGCCGACCTGGTCCGCACCCTTGTAGGTCACCCGCTGGTCCTTGATGGCTATGACACCTTCTGATCGAATCGAGGCAATGCCCGTCAGGTCAAGATCTGCCGCTTTCCCGAGGGCGGCAGGATCCGGGATATCAATGAAAATGTTGATCTCGGCCTTGTCACGCTTCACCACGTCATCGAGTACGCCCGAAAATTTGACCGTGTAGAGTGTTGTTTGCGTTGACGCGATATCAAAACTGTCCAGGCCCCAGCTGCCGTCGATATCGGACATTTCCACGCGGCCCTCCAGACGGCCCAGGTAGTCCGGTGTGACATTTCGCATGGCCGCCACCAGGTCACCGGTGGCCACGTCAAAGGTAATTTTCAGTACACTGCTGTGTGTCTTTAATTTTGTCTGCGCCGTCCCGTTGAGCCGGATCACAGGCTGGTCCGGCCTGCCCGTGTACAGGCTGATCCTGTCAACTATCAGGTTATCGGTGGTACCACTCACCTGCATGCCGGCCCGGACGGCACCGAGATCCGGCAGCTCATAATTGATAGCGTCTCCCAGCGCCTGGCTGCTCACTGCAGTGAGAGAAACATCAAGATCAATGCCCGTGACGCCCTTGTTAATTTCAAAAGAAAGAAAACCGATGTCGCCGGTAACCGTTGCGTGGACCTGCTCGCTGCTGCCTGCCTCGAGCCGGATATCGCTGTAGCGGGCACCGTGCAGGAACGGCGTGACTCGCGCCGAACCCGTGACATGGCCAAATTCCGGGATGTCTCCGAGTTCCGGCAGGTTCAGTGCCAACATGCTCGGCGAAGAAATGTTCAGGACCAGTTGCTGCCCCGGTGCGGGGCGCGGATGCATCCTGGTCGGTATCTGGGCATTGCCCTTGAGGCTGATATCCAGTCCGGTACGGGCGCTGGCATCAGCATCCACCTCCGTGGCAAAGAAACGCCCGTTGTCTTCGTGCACTTTACCTTTAATCCTGAAGGTTCTGATCTGGTCCTCTGCACCGAATATCAACCATGACAGCAAGTTCGGGTCGCTGGACTTGCCGTCTACCTGCAGCGCCAGGCCTTCCCCGGTCATCAGGTTGTCGACCTTGCCGGTGATGTTGGCAGATAACTCCTTGCCGCGTTCCAGGTGGAGATCCAGGTCATTCAGGCGCGGTGCGGCATAACTGCCACCGAGGTGGGCTTGTACGCTGAATGAACCGATCTCCGGTGCAGCTTCATCAAACAGCCGCAGCACTTGTGACAGGGAGGGATCCCTGAAAGACAGATCGAGGTCCATTCCCTCACCCCGCACCGGGTCGGCAATCGCACCGGACAGGCGCAGTTGCATCCCACCACTGGCAACTTCCAGGTTCAGCGCATAAGGCTGCTGCGAATCGATCAGATCCGACAGTGCACCGAAGCTGCCCTCGATTGATAATGGCCGTCCGTTTACCAGGCCGCTGCCGTTCACACGGACCGGGCCACTGTCGTTGATATCATCCACAACCAGTTCCAGCAGTGATATTTCATGCGTCACCGCCGGTTCCCGCCGGGTGTAAAACAATTGCAGGTTATTCAGTCGTGCTTCCTCGATAACGACCGGGGGCAGGATCAGGCCATGAAGATCAAACGATGATTCCCCGGTCTGCTTTATATCCAGTTGAACATCGCTGAGTACCAGGCTGTTGACCCAGAAGGTACCCGTCATCAGGTAAGCGCCAAGACGCTGGTTGCTGCTGAATTCTCCGATCGTTGCCGAGTAACTCCCGTCATGGGCCAGCAGGTGCACCGATTCAGCGACCAGTGTTATCTCCTTGCCCAGGGCAAACGAAAAATCACCGTTGATCTCGAGGCTCGCATCGAGGAGGTGATCTGCCCCGAAAACCAGCAGGCGGCGATAGTCATCGTCATCCAGGAACAGCAGTGCACCACCGATCAGCAACGTCACGAACAGCAACAGGCCGCCAACCAGGTAAAGCACCCACCTGAGCCAGTTCACATCAATTTATCTTGTTATATTTCAATTAGTTGACATCCATTCTTCAGAAGACACCTAACCTCTGGAAATCTCCTCCATGCGCTGGGACAGACGCGCGATCTGTGCCCAGTCATGGGCGACGATATCCTGTGCATGCGACAGGTTATTGCGCAGCGACTCGATGTCCTTGATCGCGCGCTTCGCGATACTCCTGGAATCAAAACCGAGCCGTTCCATGGCCTGTTGTTTGCCCAGCAGCACGCGCCCCTTGTCGGAGAACTGCAGGCATTCTACCAGCGAGCAATGCTGGTTTCGACGCTGGCGCTCGACCTGGAAGGCTGTTGCCACGGCAAGTCGTTTTTCCGTTACTTCCCCAAGCCATGAGTCATCCGGGTAATACTCCCCGATCAGGCGCACCAGCATCATCTCGATCATGGTAATCAAACCGAAAAGCCACATTCGTACCATCGGCTTGTTGATGTCATCACGACGAATAATACCGACAATTTCCCCAAGCCCGGTGACAAAACAGTAATCATGCCGCGTCAGTACGTGCACAACGTCTGACAGGGCCGAATCCCCGGACACCACCTGGTCCACGGTAAAGTGGCGGATCTGCTCGGTGCAGTCACCTGCGGACAAATCGGCCCGGCGAATATATCCTTGCACCGTACCGTTGATCCGGACACTGGCCACATCCTGCCGGTGCAGGTCCAGCGCCCGCCTGACTTCATCACAGGTATTGCCGGCATCAAACGACAGTAATGATTCCGCGATATCCCGTGCACTGAACAGCTCGGCAAACATGCGCCGGAAATGCGGCCCGGCAAATCCGGGCAGGGACTCGGTGCCCGACCCCTGCGACCATTCGCCCGTATCCACAGGCTGGTCTCCGAGCTTGTTGATACTGTGAGCGTGCACCTCCAGTGCCTGTTCGTACAGGCGCTCGTCGCCACCCTTGAGGACATCAAGCAACCGGCCCATCTCGGAGAGGTAGATGCGCGCAAAGCGTGGATCATGTTTGGTAATGTCCTTGCAGTTGTCGGTGAGGTCCGCAAGTTTTACGGTCTTGGCGCGGTTGGAGGCCTGTGCCGTGTGCTTGCGGTCGATTTCCTTGCGCGTGGCCCGGTTGCCGTCACTCGGACGGCTGACATCGGTCAGCTCCTCGACGAGCTCGGCGACCGGCACACCGAACAGTTCCTCGATATCCTCCAGGGTCGCCGGGGTGTCCTCGACCGTGTCGTGCAGCCAGGCCGCCGCGATGATTTCCGGGTCATCCGTCACTGTGGCAACCTGTTTTGCCACCGCTTCCAGGTGCACGTGATAGGGCTGCTTGCTGTACTTGCGCCGGTGATCGATACGCTGGTGCGCACGGGTCGCGTAGTCACTGGCGCGCTTTACGAGGTCAGTCATGTGATCTTCCCTGCGGGTGTCTCGCGTTATTGTATAGAAATTCACCCGCACAGGCTGTACCCCGCATTTCCGGCAACCGACCGCCGCTTGCTATGCTTTGCCCCATGAAAAGATGCCCCGCCCGCCGACTCCGGATCGTGCCGGTCCTGCTGATAGCCATGACCTGCTCTCCCCCGCTACCAGCCGTCGAGCCGGACTACCGCACGTTTGAAGAACCGCCAGCGGACTCCGTACTCGACCTGGAGGGCACTTTCAAGCCGGACCCGACACTTGAACCGGAACCGACAGAGACACCGATCACCAGCTTCAGAAACTTCATCTGGAACGACGCCAGCCTGTTGCTCAAACCGCGCACCTACTACATGGACAGCCAGCGGGACAACGGCAAGGACCGGGAAGCCTGGGCAATCGGTGGCGCACTGGAGTACCGGACCGGCGCACTTTTTGACTGGTTCAGCCTGGGCGCGAGTGTCTACACCTCGCAGAAACTCCATGGGCCATCGGACAAGGACGGGACGCTGCTGCTCAAATCCGGGCAGAACGGGTACACCGTTCTGGGCGAAGCCTATGTGAATGCGAAACTGGGTGACAGTGTAAATCTGCGCGCCTGGCGTCAGTCCTTTGCCCTCCCCTATGTCAACAGGCAGGACAACCGTATGTCGCCGAATACCTTTGAGGCCTACACGCTGAGAGGCGCCAGCGGTGAGCATGTAAGATACATAGTCAGTCATGCCACACACATGAAACAGCGCAACGCGTCCTCCTTTGAGCACATCTCGGAGGCTGCCGGCGCCGACAATACGAACAAGGGACTGTCCATGCTGGGCGCACTCTATACCTACAACAAAAACATCAATATCGGTGTAATCAACCACCATGCCTGGGACGTGATGAACATCTTTTACGTCGAGGGCCATGCTGCCTGGGAGTTTGATGCGGATACAGCACTGCGGATCGCCGCGCAGTTCACTGACCAGCGCAGCAAGGGTGACGAGCTCATTGGTGACTTCGAGACCGGCATGGCCGGCATCAAGCTGGATGCGAGTTACAAAAATGCCATCCTCACGCTTGCCAGAACCACGGTCGACAACGATGCCGCCGTGCGCAGTCCGTTCGGCGGCTATCCCGGGTTTGCCTCGATTATTATCCAGGACTTCAACCGTGCCGGCGAGGATGCCTGGCTTGTTGGCCTGTCCTACACATTTTCGCGATTCGGGCTGGACGGGCTCAGCGCCTTTACCAACTTTGTCGACAGTGACACCCCGGACAACGGCTCGGCTGCTTCACCCGATCAGCAGGAACTGGATTTCACCGTTGACTACCGGTTCCAGGACGACCTGCTGGAGGGTCTGTGGATCCGGGCACGCGCCGCTTTTGTCGACCAGAACGGCAGCGGCGCCGAGGATATCGATGACTACCGCATTATCCTGAATTACACCATCCCGCTGCAGTAAGAGATAACGATAACTCAATCGCCCCACCGTCATCCCCGCGAAGGCGGGGATCCATTGTCTCCTTCAGACAAAACAACCTCGTTACATAAGCGGCTCTTCCCCTGATCGAGTGGGTTGCACGAGCCCAGCAAGGTTACTCGAGGCCCAGGGGAATTGCTCAAGACCCGCTGTAAATACATCCCTGTACGCTCGATGGCCGCATCCCTGCGGCCAACGATCTTGAGCAATTCCCCTGG
>JAUVNM010000247.1 GCA_030599705.1 Gammaproteobacteria bacterium | reverse complement strand
GTAATTATCGACTGAAATCCGCCCGCGGCATTGCAAAGCATCGGTGACATGCGGACAATGCAGCAGGTTTTATAGCTACCAAGACAGGATCCCTATGCCACACCGATCAAGCCCGCTGTTTCCCGCTCTGTTGTTGCTTGTATTTACAAGCCTGGAGGCCGCCCCGCTGCCGGTCCCCAAGCCGCCCGCCACCGGCGCAAAGGCATACATCCTGCAGGACTTTGACAGCCAGCGGGTTGTTGCAGAAAAGGATTCCAGCCAGTCAATCGAACCGGCCAGCATCACCAAGTTGATGACGGCCTATGCCGTGTTCACGGAGCTGAAGAACGGCAATATCACCCTCGAGGACAAGGTAACCATCAGCGAGAAGGCCTGGCGCACACCCGGCTCGCGTATGTTCGTCGAGGTCGGCAAACAGGTCTCCGTGAAAGACCTGCTGAAGGGCATGATCATCCAGTCCGGCAACGATGCCACCGTCGCCCTGGCGGAGTACATTGCCGGCAGCGAGGACACCTTTGCCGCACTGATGAACCGTCATGCCGAGGAACTCGGCATGACGGGCAGTCATTTCGTGAATTCAACCGGACTGCCGGGCGCCGAGCACTATATGTCTGCACGCGATATCGCACTGCTGGCCGCCCGCCTGATCCAGGAGTTTCCGGAATACTACCAGTGGTATTCGCAAAAGGAGTTCACCTATAACGATATCACGCAGTACAACCGCAACAAGCTACTGTGGCGTGACGAGTCGGTTGACGGGGTAAAAACCGGGCATACCGATTCCGCCGGCTATTGCCTGGTGACGTCAGCGAAACAGGAAGACATGCGCCTGATTTCGGTGGTACTTGGTACCAATAGCGAGAATGCCCGTGCCGAGGCGAGCCAGGCCCTGCTGAATTACGGATTTCGTTTTTTCGAGACCCACAAACTCTATGATGGCGGTAACCAGCTGGCCACTTCGAGAGTATGGAAAGGTGATACCAAGTCAGTCTCCCTGGGTACCGGCAGTGCCTTGTATGCCACCATCCCGCGCGGCCAGTACAAGTCACTGGATGCCTCCATGACGATCGACAGCCGTATTACCGCCCCGGTTTCAGAAGGTAAACCTCTGGGTATGGTTCATGTAAAACTCGGTGATACGGTGATTGCAGAGCAGGAGCTGGTAGCCCTGCAGGCAGTCAACGAAGGTTCCTTCTGGCAGCGGATTATGGACGAAGCCCTGCTGTATTTCGAGTAGGACCCGCGCCCCGCGGGGAAAGCATTCCCGGCCGGGGGCCGGTCCTACCATTTGATTACATCCCGTTCCCCTTGGGCACCCGTTCCGGTAAATTAACCCACCATGACAACCGCATATCTGAACGGGGACTTTCTGCCACTGGACCAGGCCTGCGTACCCGTCATGGACCGTGGCTTCCTGTTCGGGGATGGCGTTTATGAAGTCATTCCCGTATACGGCGGCAAACTGTTCCGGCTGGCACACCACCTGAAGCGTCTGCAAAAAAGTCTTGATGCCGTGCGCATCGCGAACCCCCTGGAAGTGGATGCCTGGGAGTCCATACTCACTGAACTCGCGGCACGCAATCCAGGCAGCGACCAGGCCGTCTATCTGCAGGTCACCCGTGGAGTGGCGCCAAGGCGCGACCATGCATTCCCCGACGCGACACGCCCGACGGTATTTGCCATGAGCAGCCCGTCAGCGGAGCCGGTAGACAGCACCTCCATGCAGGGGATCACCGCCATTACCCTGCCCGACATCCGCTGGCAGCATTGCAATATCAAGGCCATCACCCTGCTGCCCAATGTCCTGCTGCGTCAGCAGGCGATCGATGCCGGATCGGTTGAAGCGATACTGCTGAAAGACGGTTATGCCATTGAAGGCGCGGCCAGCAATGTCTTCATTGTGAAAAACGGGGTGCTTGTTACACCACCCAACGGCCCGGCCCTGCTACCCGGGATTACCCGTGACCTGATACTCGAACTCGCGGTCGCCAATGCGATCCCTTTCAGGGAAAGCAGCATTCCCGATGCCGACCTGCGGGGCGCTGACGAAATCTGGCTGACCAGTTCCACCCGCGAGATCTCACCGGTGACGAAACTGGATGATCAACCCGTTGGTGCAGGACAGCCGGGCCCGGCATGGAAAACCATGATCAGGCTGTTCCAGGAGTACAAGGAGCGTGTCCGTCGCGGACAGGCCAGCTGAGTCTGACGCCGCTCTCCCTTACCGCCCCATTTGCGGGTATTGAAATAAAGGCTTCTGCAGGTTGGTTTGGTACAAACTGAGCCACTACCGATAAATACAGTTACCCGGTTATCACCACGGCATCTGACTGACGCTCACCCCGGCTGTTCAGCCGATAGAGCAGTTTACCGGTTTCATTGACCTCGAGCTTCAATCGCAGGCCGGCACCGGAGACGTTCCTGGAAAAACTTTCATAGCGAAACAGGATACCCAGTGAATTTCCGGCAACCGCCGCATTCGCCAGGCGCCGGGCCACCAGTTCCGTATCACAGGATGGCCACCCCAGCACGACACGGTAGTGGCCGTCCTGCAGCATGTACTCCATGGTCCACATATCGCTGCGTCCGGCATGCGGGTTGATCTGCTGCAACCGTAACGGATTAATCCTGCTGTCCTGCAGTATGCGGGTGCGCGGCATGCACGGCGGCGCGACCATACCCAGCCAGCGGTCCCCGACACCCAGGTGTGCCAGCAGCGGCAGCACCAGCCCGGTCGCATCCGCGTAATCATCCGGACTTACGATTTCCACCAGCCCGACTTGCGGCCAGCCGCCACCCGGCAACAGTTCATCCAGTCCCGGGACGCCGGTCGGTACGCTTGCAACTTGTCCGGGGACGGTCGATCTTTCCCAGGCATTCAGGTGATGCAGTTTCTTTGCAGCAGCCATGTCATATCTCCTTGCGTAATACCCCGACACCCAGCCCCTCGATAACCAGTGGCTGTTCGCGGAGATCAATACGGATCGGTTCATAGTCCGGGTTCTCGGGAAGCAGGCGTACAATGGCGCCACGCTGGCGAAAGCGTTTTACCGTCACCTCGTCCTCGATGCGTGCGACCACGATCTGCCCGTTCTCGGCAGTTTTCTGGCGATGCACGGCCAGCAGGTCGCCATTGAGGATACCGGCATCCTGCATGCTGTCGCCGTGCACCCGTAGCAGGTAATCCGCTCGCGGACGAAAGCTATCCGGTTCAAGCGAGCTGTAGTCCTCAATGTGCTGTTCGGCGAGGATTGGCTCACCGGCCGCAACACGCCCCACCACCGGCAGGCCAGAATCTTCCTCGAGCAGACGGATACCGCGAGAGGAACCAGCCACCAGTTCGATGACCCCCTTGCGCTCAAGAGCGCGCAGGTGATCCTCCGCCGCATTGGGGGAGCGGAAGCCGAGTTCATGGGCAATCTCGGCGCGGGTCGGGGGGCAATCCTGTTCCGCGATGTGGCTGCGAATCAGCTCGAGGATTTCGGCCTGCCGGGCAGTGAGTGTGTCGTTGGGCATAAGACGTTACTGGTTATTTGTACAGTAACTGAGATTATATACAGTATTTTAGAAACTGCAACAATATTTTACCTATTTGATTTATATATATAATTTGTCATTTCCCGGTAAGGACAGGGGCTCGCTCCCCGACACCAGGGACACCGCGGCCATGGACCGTAGCGCCTTTCCTCTCCCGGTTGCCAATATCGATTATTATTAACCCCCGTTCCCATCACGCTGCTGTTTTCCATGTCCATTC
>JAUVNM010000164.1 GCA_030599705.1 Gammaproteobacteria bacterium | reverse complement strand
GGCGGGGATCCATTAACGCAGGCGTAAATAAATACCGAAGGCATAAAGGTTACCGGAACTGAGGCAGATGATAGATGATTGCGGTGTTCATGGATCCCCGCCTGCGCGGGGATGACGGCAAGTTTTATAGCGTTGCTTTGCATTCCTGGTGACTATGCGCGAGATTGATTTTATTATATAGACGGATTGAAAGTGCGCTCGTATTCGGCAATGGCGTAGCGGTCCGTCATGCCGGCGATGTAGTCGGCCACGGCGCGGGCGCGGCCGTCCCGGCCATGGCTTTTCTCCAGTTCACGGGATTTCAGTTGTGCCTCGTCCGGCATCAGGCGGGTATCGTCGTTGAAGGCCTCGAACAGGGCGGTGATGGTTTGCGCGGCCTTGGCGCTCATGCGGTGTACGCGGTAATGCCGGTAGAGATTATTGCGCAGGAAGCGTTTCAGCTCCAGGTTCTGTTCGCGCATGGTGTCGCTGAAACTGATCAGTGGTTCGCCATGCGTGCGTAGCGCCTCGATATTGGCCGGTGCGGCCTGTTCCAGCTTGCGGGTGCTGGTCGCGACCAGATCGACGACCTGGCAGTTGATCAGCCGGCGCACGACCTCGTGGATGGTGCGGCGTGGTGCAAGATCCGGGTATTTCGAACGCACGTCTGCATACTGTTGCTGGAACAGGGCGACATCGGCAAGCTCCTCCACCGCGATCAGTCCGGAACGCAGGCCGTCATCGACATCGTGACTGTTGTAGGCGATTTCATCGCCAAGGTTGGTCAGCTGGGCTTCCAGCGACGGTTGCTGGTGCTCTATGAACCGGCGCCCGATGTCACCCAGGGACTCGGCATGCTTGCGTGAGCAGTGCTTGAGAATGCCCTCGCGGGTCTCAAAGGTCAGGTTGAGCCCGGGAAACTCCGCATAGCGTTCTTCCAGTTCGTCAACAACACGCAGCGACTGCAGGTTGTGTTCGAATCCGCCGTAGTCGTGCATGCACGCATTCAGGGCGTCCTGGCCGGCATGGCCGAAGGGGGTATGCCCGAGATCATGGGCCAGGGCGATGCCCTCGGTCAGGTCCTCATTCAGGCGCAGGGCGCGCGCAATCGAGCGTGCAATCTGCGCGACCTCGATGGAATGCGTCAGCCGGGTGCGGAACAGGTCGCCTTCATGGTTGACGAATACCTGCGTCTTGTATTCGAGGCGCCGGAAGGCGGCGGAGTGGATGATGCGGTCACGGTCGCGCTGGAACTCGCTGCGCATTCCCGGCCCGGGCTCGGCATGACGGCGGCCCCGGGAGCAGTCATCGGTGACCGCATATGGCGCCAGTGCTTGCAAAGGGGACGGAGGCCTTATTTTAGTGGACAGGGGACGGAGGCATTTTTGTCGTTACCGTTGCTGGATCTGCCATAGTCTGAAAAAAAATGCCTCCGTCCCCTTTTCCTAGTTGGCAGCCGAACCCAGTGTCTCATTCAGCAGGCGGGTCTCGAAATCACCGGTGACCACGGCCTCGCCGATGGACTTGAGCAGCACCAGCCGCAGGCCGCCATCGAGTACCTTCTTGTCCACGGCCATCAGCCGGGTGAACCGGTCCGCATCCATTTCCGCCGGTGGTTGAATCGGCAGGTTCGCCTGTTGCAGCAGGGCGGCAATGCGTTCCACCTCGGCGCTGCTCACCCAGCCGTGGCGTGCCGACAGGTCGGCGGCCATCAGCATGCCGGTAGCAATGGCCTCGCCATGCAGCCAGCTGCCATAGCCGGTACCGGTTTCGATGGCATGGCCGAAGGTATGCCCGAGGTTGAGCAGGGCGCGCTGCCCGCTTTCACGCTCGTCGGCGGCGACGATGGCTGCCTTGAGCTGGCAGGAGTGCTCGATGGCATACGCCAGTGCCTCTTTGTCACGCGCCTTCAGGGCACCCATGCGTTGTTCCAGCCAGCGGAAAAAGTCCGCGTCGTGGATTAGTCCGTACTTGATGATCTCGGCGATGCCCGCCGCCAGTTGGCGATCATCCAGCGTGTCCAGCGTGTCGGTATCGATCAGTACGCAGCCGGGCTGGTGAAAGGCACCGATCATGTTCTTACCGAGTGCATGGTTGACCCCGGTCTTGCCGCCGACCGAGGAATCGACCTGCGCCAGCAGGGTGGTTGGCAGCTGCAGGAAGGCCACGCCGCGCTGGTAACTGGCTGCGGCAAAGCCGGCGATGTCCCCGACCACGCCGCCGCCGAGTGCGACCAGGGTGCAGCCGCGGTTGAAACGCTGCTCCAGCAGCGCGTCGAAAATACTATTCAGGGTATCGAGGTTCTTGTACTGCTCGCCGTCGGGGAGTATCACGGTGGCCACGTCGAAACCATCGAGCAGCGCGAGTACCGTGTCGAGGTACAACGGTGCGACGGTTTCATTGCTGACCACCATGACCTGGCGGCCGTGGATATGTTCCCTAACCAGTTCCGGTTGCTGCAGCAACTGCTGCCCGATATGAATCGGGTAGCTGCGTGTACCGAGATCGACTGTCAGTGTTTTCATAATCCGGGAGCTTGTCTGCGCCAGAAAAACAGCATATAGGAAAAGCGCGGGTCAGTTAAGCTGCGCCACGATCTCCCGGACCACATCACGAACACGCTTACCGGTTGTGTCGATGACCAGGTCGGCGGTTTTCCGGTACAGGGGCTCACGGATCTGCATCAATTCCTCGAGGCGCTGGCGCGGGTCCCCGGTCTGCAGTAACGGGCGGTTGCGGTCGCTGGAGGTACGCGCCAGCTGCACTTCGACCGGGGTATACAGGTAGATGATGCGGCCGCGCTGGCCGAGGTGGTTGCGGTTGTCGGGATCGAGGATGGCACCACCACCAGTTGCCAGCACGATGTCCGGCAGCTGCGTGAGTTCATCGATGACGATGTGCTCCCGTTTACGGAAACCCTGTTCGCCCTCGATTTCGAAAATCAGCGGGATGTCGACGCCGGTGCGGCGTTCGATCTCGTGGTCACTGTCGTGGAATTCCATACCGAGCTGTTTTGCCAGCTGGCGGCCGATGGTGGATTTGCCGGACCCCATGGGGCCCGTCAGAAACAAACTGCCCGGCATTTTCATGCCGGGCAGATATGACAGATTCCGGGCTCGCTGGCAAGCACCGGCAACAGACGACTATCAGATACGGAAGCTTTCCTTGACAATCTTCGGGGTGACGAAGATGAGCAGCTCGGACTTGTCGTCGGACTTCCGGGTCGTCTTGAACAGCCAGTCGATCATCGGCAGTTCGCCGAAGAACGGTACCCGGTCTACTTCATCCAGTGTCTCCCGTTCGTAGATGCCGCCAAGCACCAGGGTTTCACCGTTGTTGACGAGGACCTGGGTGGCCACCTCCTTGGTGTCGATACTCGGAACATTTGCGAATATCTGGCCGACGCTGTCCTTGTTCACGACGAGATCCATGATGATGCGGTCATCCGGAGTGATCTGCGGGGTGACGTTCAGGCTGAGCACGGCCTTCTTGAACTGCACGTTGGTCGCGCCGCTGGAGGTCGCTTCCTGGTAGGGAATTTCCGTACCCGATTCGATGTACGCGGCCTTCTGGTTCGAGGTCAGTACGCGCGGGCTGGAGATCACTTCGCCGCGGCCTTCCATCTCCATGGCGTTCAGCTCCAGTTGCAGCAGCTTGTCACCGAGCCTGCCGATGGCCAGGCCGAGGGAGCCGGTCGGGTTGGCGACGCCCAGATCGGTGATCAGGCCCTCGATGCCGGATCCGGACGGTGCCTCGAAGCCGGTGATCGTGTCGACGACGGTGTCGCCATCCTGTTTACCGCCGATGATTGCTCTGTTGCTGTTGTTGGGAAAGGACGTGTTTCTCGACAGGCCGAACTTGACACCCAGATCCTTGGCAAAATCGTCGTTGGCGATGACGATACGGGATTCAATCAGTACCTGGCGTACCGGGATATCCAGGCGTGCCACCAGCTTGCGAATGTCAATAAGTTTTTTCGCCGTGTCCTGCACCAGCAGGGTATTGGTGCGCTCATCGACAGTGGCCTTGCCGCGATCCGAGAGCAGGGTAGTCTGCTCGCTGATTAGCAGGCCGGCGATGTCTGACGCCTTGGCGTAGTTAATCTGGACGAATTCGGAATACAGCGGTTCGAGTTCCTGGATCTGCTCCTGGGCCTCGAGCTCCAGTTTCTCACGGGCCGCGATTTCCTCGCTGGGCGCGACCAGCATGACATTGCCGTTCTGGCGCATGCCGAGCCCCTTGGTCTTCAGGATAATATCCAGTGCCTGGTCCCAGGGTACGTTCTTCAGACGCAGTGTCAGGCTGCCGCTGACGGTGTCACTGACCACGACGTTAATGCTGGTGAAATCGGCGATCAGCTGCAGAACCGAGCGTACCTCAATGTCCTGGAAGTTGAGCGACAGTCGCTCGCCGGAAAATCCGAATTCGTCCTTTTTGGCTTCATCGGCCTCTTCCGCGGTGATCGAACGTACTTCGATGGTAAAGACATTGCCTGTCTGGTAGGCGAGGTGATCGTAGTTGCCCATCGGGGTAATGACCATATGGACATTCTCACCGCGCGCATAGGTGTCGATGGTTTTCACCGGAGTGGCGAAATCCAGCACGTCCAGTCGGCGTGCGAGTTCCTCGGGCAGGCGCGAGCGGTAGAAGTCGACCACCACCCTGCCGGCCTCCTGCTGCATATCGACCGGTATCGACGCGTCCGACAGGGTGACGATGATGCGGCCCTCGCCGTTTTCGCCACGGCGGAAATCTACATTGGTGATCTCCGGCATCGGGCCACCCTTTGCGGCCGCGACCGCGGCACTGGCGACACTCTGCTGCATACCACCGCCCTGCAGGGTCAGGATGACCTGGTTGCCCTCGGCATGGGCCTCGTAGGGCACCATTTCGGTCAGGTTGACGACCACGCGGGTACGTCCCTGGGCTTCGACAGAAGTCAGACTCTGAGCCATGCCGATCCCGATTTCCTGGTTGCGCTGGCCCAGCATGTTTTTCGTACCAGGGAAGTCGAGTGCGATACGGGCCGGGTTGTCGATGGTGAAGC
>JAUVNM010000045.1 GCA_030599705.1 Gammaproteobacteria bacterium | reverse complement strand
CGGCATCTGCAGCTTGACCGCCAGCTCCTCCGGGGTCGGTTCGCGGCCGATCTCGTGCAGCATCTGGCGCCCCGTTCGGACCAGCTTGTTGACCGTCTCGATCATGTGAACCGGGATCCGGATGGTGCGCGCCTGGTCGGCGATCGAGCGGGTGATCGCCTGACGGATCCACCAGGTTGCGTAGGTCGAAAATTTGTAGCCACGCCGGTATTCGAACTTGTCGACCGCCTTCATCAGGCCGATGTTGCCTTCCTGGATGAGGTCCAGGAACTGCAGGCCACGATTGGTGTACTTCTTGGCAATCGAGATCACCAGCCGCAGGTTGGCCTCGACCATCTCTTTCTTGGCGCGGCGTGCCTTGGCCTCGCCGATAGACATGCGGCGGTTGATGTCCTTGATCTCGGCAATTTGCAGGTGTGCATCGTCCTGGATCCCGATCAGCTTGTTCTGGGTACGCAGGATTTCATTACGGTAGTGTGCCAGCTGCGACGAGTATTTATGACCGGCATTGATCTGTTCATCGACCCAGCCGAGGTTCGACTCGTTGTCCGGGAAAGAGGTGATGAAGTCCCGGCGCGGCATGCTGGCGCGGGTAACGCAGATGTCCATAATGGCGCGTTCATGGGTACGAATCCGGCCAATGGTGCGGCGCAGGTTGGCCGTCTGGATATCGACGATACGCGGCACCAGCTTTGGAATGAGAAATTTCTCCTCCAGCTGTTTGTGCAGCTTCTGGATCCTGGCCTGGTTATTACCGCCTTTCTGGATGGTTTTCAGCAACTGGTTATAGATCTTGCCCATTTCACCAAACAGGATGCGCGCCTCTTCCGGGTCGGGACCGGTGTCGACGACTTCTTCTTCCTTGTCATCTTTGCCTGAACCAGCATCGGCCTTGTTGGCTGCATTGGCTGCATTGGCTGCATTGGCTGCATTGGCTGCATTGGCTGGCGGCTGGATCACTTCATTATCAGCATCAGGATCGACAAAACCGCTGATCATGTCGTTCAGGCGCATGTCCTCCGCGGTGACACGATCGTAGCCGCGCAGCAGTGTCGCTGTTGATTCAGGGTAGGCAGCCAGCGCCTTGAGGACCTGGTGCAGGCCATCTTCAATCCGCTTGGCAATGACGATTTCACCTTCGCGGGTAAGCAGTTCCACGGTTCCCATCTCGCGCATGTACATGCGTACCGGGTCCGTCGTCCTGCCAAACTCGCTGTCAACGGTGACCAGGGTGGCGGCGGCTTCTTCGGCCGCGTCGTCGTCGGCGGTATTTTTGGTGCTGGCAAGCAGCAGCGAGTCGGCATCCGGTGCGACTTCGTGCACCAGGATCCCCATATCGTTGATCATGCCAATGATGTCCTCGATCTGTTGTGGATCGACAATCTCCTCGGGGAGATGATCATTGACCTCGGCATAGGTCAGGAAGCCCTGTTCCTTACCTTTTTCGATGAGCAGTTTCAGTCGTGATTGTTGATCTTGATCCATAGTCATACGCCGGCATTCAGGATGCCATTTACCATTTCCAGCAGGGGGTTAAATCAATCCACCAGTATAGTCGAAAATATGGGTGCCGGCCAAGGGAAAATCAATAGTCAGTCCTCCCGTTTCAGGTTGTTCACGTTTCCGGCTGCCGCCGCTGGAGGAGCTCTTTAAGTTCTTGTTTTTCTGAATCATTCAGGTGGCGCTTGGCTTCAGCCTCGAGCAGCTGGCCAATTCGCTGTTCAGCGAGCAACCGGGCGACCTGTGCGAGGTGGCCGTTCAGCTCGGCAGCGAGGTCAAGCTCGTCGGCCAGTGGCGACCAGCGCGCCAGCCTGCCCAGGTGGCGGGCCTCATCACGGCCGCGCCAGTGTTCCAGAATTGACCCGGCATTCAGACCCGGCTGCTGCTTGAGGAGTTCAAACAGCTCGGCCAGCAGCGGGATACCCGGCAACAGCCCGGAGGACGGAAACGGCAATGCTTCCAGTTGCTGCGCCAGTTCCGGCTGGTGCAGCAGGATGGTGATGGCCTCCCGGACCGGGGATTTCCCGCCGCCTTGCACCGGTGGCGGAGCCTGCCGGGAGCGTTCCGGGTGCGCCGGTTTTACCAGCCGTTTCTCAAGACGGCTGACATCGGTACGGGCAATTTCCGCCAGTTGCTCGACCATCATCTGGCGGAACACGCTGTCGGGCAACCGGGCCAGCAACGGGCGTGCCTGGTCCACCAGCCGTGCCCGGCCATCGATGCTGTCAATATCCAGTTCACTTGCGAGGTGATTAAACAAAAAGTCAGACAGGTGTACTGCGTCCCCGATTTGCTGTTCGAACTGTTCCCTGCCGATCTGGCGTACCAGGCTGTCCGGGTCTTCGCCCTCCGGCAGAAACAGGAACCGGGCCTCACGTCCGTCCCGCAATACGGGCAGGGTGTTTTCCAGTGCCCGCCAGGCCGCTTGCCGGCCGGCGCGGTCGCCGTCAAAACAAAACACCACTTCCGGTGCTGCGCGGTACAGGCGCTCGAGGTGTTCGGGCGTGGTGGCCGTCCCCAGCGTGGCCACGGCGTAATTGATATCGAACTGCGCCAGGGCCACCACGTCCATGTAACCCTCGACCACCAGCAGGCGTTCCAGCTTGCGCATTGCCTTGCGCACCTCGAACAGGCCGTAGAGTTCCTGGCCCTTGTGAAATACGCTGGATTCGGGACTGTTCAGGTACTTGGGCGTGTCATCACCGAGTACGCGCCCGCCAAAGCCGATGGTGCGGCCACGCCGGTCGTGGATGGGAAACTGGATCCGGTCACGGAAGCGGTCATACACTCCGCTTCCGTCAGTGCGCTCGATCACCAGGCCGGTTTCCTGCAGTCCCTTGCGCGCCGTTGCGTCTGTCCCCAGTGCCGTCAGCAGGTTTTCCCAGCCCGGCGGTGCGAAGCCGATAGCGAAGCGGGCGGCCACTGCGCCACTCAGGCCGCGCTGTTTCAGGTAGTCAACGGCATGCCCGGCCTGCGCATGGTTGCGCAACTGTTGCCGGTAGTAAGCGGATGCCTTTTCCAGCAATTCATACAGCGGTTGGGTACTGGATTGTGCGCCGGGCTCAAAGCCTGCCTCGCGCAGCACCTCGAGTCCGGCCATGTGGGCAAGCTCCTCCACGGCCTCGACGAAATCCAGGTGCTCGAATTCCATCAGGAAGCTGATGGCCGTCCCGTGGGCGCCGCAACCGAAGCAGTGGTAGAACTGCTTTACCTGGCTGACAGTAAAAGAGGGGCTTTTCTCGTTATGGAACGGGCAGCAGGCCTTGTACTCGCGCCCGGCCTTTTTCAATTGCACGCGTGAATCGATGACATCAACGATATCCGTGCGCACCAGCAGGTCATCGATGAACGTCTGGGGGATACGGCCAGCCATGGGGTTAGGTTAAAAGGGATGGCGTGTTAATGAAAGCAACAGATTATTCACTGCAGAGGTAAATCTTTTCTGCCACAGAGGGCACAGAGATCACAGAGTAAATCAATGCCTTGATAATCTGATATTTATCCCGGTATCCGGGAATGGATACAGTTAAGGGTGATTTGCACTGGACTGGTAAAACGCGTCTGAACATGGCGCGCAAGAGAATAGTTAATTCATGCAGGAATAGAACACAGAATTCATTTCTCTGTGTTTTCTGTGCCCTCTGTGGCAAAGTTTTAATAGTGTGTTGCTTGAGAGCCGGGGCATGAATCAGCCCAGGCGGGATTTGATGAGGGCACTGACGGCGCTCATGTCGGCACGGCCCTGCAGCTTCGGTTTCAGTTGTCCCATGACCTTGCCCATGTCCTTTATAGAGGTGGCGCCGGTGTCGGTCATGGCCGCGTCGATCAGGGCGTTGATCTCGGTCTCGCTCAGTTGTTCAGGCAGGTACTCCTGGATGAGTGTCAGCTCGCCGGCTTCCTGCGCTACCAGGTCATCGCGTCCGGCTTTTTCAAACTGGCTGATGGATTCACGCCGCTGCTTGACCATCTTGTCGAGTATGGCCGTGGCCTCGGCATCACCAAGTTCAATGCGTTCATCGATTTCCCTTTGCTTGATCGCGGCCAGCATCAGGCGAATGGTCCCCAGCCGGGGCTTGTCGCCGGACCGCATGGCAGCCTTCATGTCCTGCTGAATGCGGTCCTTGAGGGACATACGGGGGGGGCGGTGTATCCGGATCAGTAAAGGCGGACGCGGCGTGCGAGTTCGCGGCTGACTTTCTTCTGGGTACGCTTGACGGCGGCAGCCTTCATGCGCTTGCGTTCCTGCGTGGGTTTTTCATAAAACTCGCGACGACGCACTTCCGAAAGAATTCCGGCTTTTTCGCAGGCACGCTTGAAACGGCGGATCGCGATTTCAAACGGCTCGTTGTCTCTTACACGTACATTAGGCATAAAAATCCTGTAAATCAGACTGCTTTCCAAGAGGGCTGCGCATTTTATACACGTCACCGGGAAAAGGCAAAAATTTCCTTGTTTAACAAGCCGCGCAGATTACCATAGGTGCATGCGCGTACTCGGAATCGAGACCTCCTGCGACGAGACCGGTGTCGCCATCTATGCAACGGACGGCGGGCTGCTCGCGCATGCCCTCTATAGCCAGATCGAGTTGCATGCCCGCTATGGCGGGGTGGTGCCGGAACTTGCCTCCCGCGATCATATCCGGAAACTTTCTCCGCTTATTCAAGAGGTTATTGACGAGTCCGGGGTAGATGCCATCGACGGGGTGGCCTACACGGCCGGCCCGGGACTGGTGGGGGCGCTGCTGGTCGGTGCGCTGACCGGCCGCTGTCTGGCGTGGTCCCGGGGCATACCGGCGATTGCGGTGCATCACATGGAGGGCCACCTGCTGGCCCCGATGCTGGAGCCGGACCCGCCCGGGTTTCCGTTTATCGCCCTGCTGGTGTCGGGTGGCCACAGTCTGCTGGTGCAGGTCGCCGGGATCGGCCGCTATCGGGTGCTGGGGGAGTCAGTCGATGATGCGGTGGGCGAGGCCTTTGACAAGACCGCCAAGCTGCTGGGGTTGCCGTACCCGGGTGGCCCGGCGCTGGCACAGCTGGCCCGGCAGGGGAACCCGGAGCGGTTTACCTTCCCGCGCCCGATGACTGACCGCCCTGGCCTGGATTTCAGCTTCAGCGGACTCAAGACCTTTGCCCTGAATACCTGGCGCAAGTCTGAACAGGACGACCAGGCACGCGCCGATGTGGCACGCGCCTTCGAGGACGCGGTGGTCGATACCATGACCATCAAGTGCCGCCGGGCGTTGCGCCAGACCGGCATCCGGAAACTGGTCATCGCCGGTGGCGTCGGCGCCAACCAGCGTTTGCGCGCGCGGCTCGGCGACCTCATGGAGGAAGAAGGCGGGCATATATTCTACCCGCGGCCGGAATTCTGTACCGATAACGGCGCCATGATTGCCTATGCCGGACACCAGCGTCTGCGGGCCGGCCAGTCCGCACCGTTGTCAGTCAGTGTTACCCCGCGCTGGTCACTGGAGGACCTCGATCCCGTGGAGCATGCGTAGCGATCGAAAATTCCCCGCGCGGGCGCGGGTCCTACGAGAGATTTAGGGAATTCACGAATCGTAGGACCGGCCCCCGGCCGGGAACGGGTGACCGGTTTATTACCTGTCCGTGCCGATCTTGCCTTCCCTGCCTGCCAGCAGGTCGCGGATATTGGTGCGGTGCCGCCAGAACAGCAACGTGGTAATGATGACCATGACGCCGATGAAGGCCGGTTCCGGCTGCAGCCACCAGAAACACGCCGGCGCCAGCAGCATGGATGTCAGTGCCGACAGCGAGGAAATGCGAAACAGCAGTGCCATACCCAGCCAGATGCCGGTGACGGCGAGGCCGACCTGCCAGGACAGCCCGAACAGGACCCCGAGGGCGGTCGCGACCCCCTTGCCCCCCTGGAAGCTGAAAAATACCGGGTACAGGTGACCGAGAAAGGCGGCCAGTGCGGTCGCGGCGAGAATCACCGGGCCGGCCAGCAGTGCCTGTGCTATCAGTACCGGCACCAGGCCCTTCAGCATGTCACCGGCCAGCGTCACGAAGGCGGCCTTTTTACCGCCGATGCGCAGCACGTTGGTGGCGCCGGGGTTCTGCGAACCCTCGGTGCGCGGGTCGGGCAGCCCCATCAGTTTGCAGGTGACAATGGCGGTGGATATGGAGCCGAACAGGTAGCCGCCCAGGACCAGCAGGAGATCGATCATCATGGTTGCCATTGGAATCGCTATGGCGCGTGAGGTCAAGCACCCGGCCGGAACCCCGGCCCGTGCGGCTGGTCATCGTGATAACAAGGCTCTATATTGACGGTACGTAAACCGCCGCAAATACTCATGGACATCATCTTTATCAGCGATCTGCGGATCGAGACCATCATCGGCATCTACGACTGGGAACGCAAGGTCAGGCAGACTGTGAGCCTTGACCTCGAGATGGCGGCCGATATCCGCGCGGCGGCTGCAACCGACAGCATTGAGGACACCCTGAACTACAAGGCGGTCGCCAAGCGTCTGATTGCGTTTGTCGGTGGCAGTGAATTCCAGCTGGTGGAAACCCTCGCCGAGAAGGTGGCCGGAATTGTCATGGATGAGTTCAATGTTTCCTGGGTGCGGCTAAAGCTGCACAAGCCGGGCGCGCTGCGCGGATCGCGCGATGTGGGGATATTGATAGAGCGCGGCAACGCGGACACCTGAACCCGTGGCGCAGGTGTATGTCAGTCTCGGCAGCAATATCGAACGCCGACACCATATCAAGGCGGCACTGCGGATGCTGGCGCAGGAATTTGGCGCACTGGCGCAGTCCCCGGTGTACGAAAGCGCTGCCGTCGGCTTTGAGGGTGCGCCGTTCTATAATCTGGTCGTGGGTTTTGAAACCGGCATGAGTCCACGTGATGTGCAGGACCGGTTGCACACGATTGAGCACCACAATGACCGTGATCGCAGTGCCGGTCTCGGTGCGCGCACCCTGGATCTCGATCTTCTCCTCTATGACGACCTGGTGATGGACCGGGATGGTGTGGTACTGCCGCGCGCGGACATTACCCGCTATGCCTTTGTGCTCGGACCACTCGCCGAGATCGCCGGTTCACAGCGGCACCCGGTCTCCGGTGAACGCCTTGATACATTGTGGGCGGAGTTCGCGGATGCCAGCCAGGTGCTGCAGCGTGTCGACTGGTCTCCCGGTGAAGCAGCAGGGTAACCATGCCGGGTCCCGGTGTTGCTCCAGAAACCTGTATGAACGAATTACCTGCGCCCTCACCACCGGCGCTTGCCCTGAGCGAGCGGCTGACAGACCTCCTTCAAAAGGACATAGCGGCAGCCGGGGGCGCCTTGCCGTTCTCCGCCTGGATGGAGCGTTGTCTCTACGCACCCGGTCTCGGTTACTATAGCGCCGGCTCGAGAAAATTCGGTTCTGCCGGCGATTTCGTCACGGCGCCGGAACTCTCGCCGCTGTTCGGCCGTTGCCTCGCGCAGACCTGCGCCCGGGTACTGGAGCAACTGGAAGCCGGCGATGTTCTTGAGTTCGGCGCCGGCAGCGGGGCACTCGCGATGGATGTGCTGCGCGAACTGGAACGGCTGGGCCGCCTGCCCGGGCGTTACCTGATACTGGAGCGCAGTGCCGAGTTGCGTGCACGCCAGCAACAGCGGCTCGCAGAACAACTGCCGCACCTGTACGGGCGCGTCAGCTGGCTGGATGCCTTGCCGGAGCCCGGTTTTTCCGGTGTGCTGCTTGCCAACGAAGTGCTGGATGCCATGCCGGCCGAACGCTTTAACTGGACCGGCGCAACCATCGAACAGTTTTGTGTAACCAGCAGCGCTGCGGGATTTGACTGGCACAGGCAGGCAGCGCAGGATGGCGCGCTGGTTGCTGCCGTACAGGGTGTACAGCAGGCGTGTGAGCTGGCGGCCGGGTATGTGTCCGAGGTCAACCTGTCGATTGCACCCTGGCTGGAAAGTGTTGCCGGCATCATCGACAGGGGATTGTTGTTATTGTGTGACTATGGTTATCCGCGGCACGAGTATTATCATCCGCAGCGCAATCGGGGCACCCTGATGTGCCACTATCGACATCGTGCCCACGCTGATCCGTTTCTGTGGCCGGGACTGCAGGACATCACCACCCACGTGGATTTCACGGCCGTGGCCGAGGCCGGCGTGGCGGCCGGGCTGGAGGTGACCGGTTTTACGTCCCAGGCGGGTTTCCTGCTCGATTGCGGCCTCGATACATTGTTGCAGGCCAGTGGTCCGCTGGGTTCACTATCCTATATAAAGGCGGCGCAGCAGGTAAAACAGCTGACACTGCCGGGAGAAATGGGTGAGCGCTTCGCCTTTATCGGGCTGGCAAAGGCCATTGACGGACCGCTGCCCGGGTTTCGGATGCAGGATATGCGGCATCGCTTATAAATAACAGGTACACATGGATTTAACGCACTCAGTGATGCTTGCCCTGTTGCAGGGGCTGACCGAGTTTCTCCCCATCTCCAGTTCCGCGCATCTCGTACTGATGCCCAGCCTGGCCGGCTGGGACGACCAGGGCCTGGCATTTGATGTGGCAGTGCACGTGGGCACCCTCATTGCCGTGGTCGGGTACTTCCGCCACGAACTGGCAACCATGCTGGCGGACTGGCTGCGGTCGATTGCCGGGGGAGAACACACACCGGAGGCAAGACTTGCCTGGCTGGTCCTGCTGGGCACGTTGCCAGCGGCACTGACAGGATTTTTTCTGCACGATATGATCGAGGGTGCGCTGCGCGCGCCGCTGGTCATTGCCGCAACCACCATTATGTTCGGCGTGTTGCTGGGCTGGGCGGATCAGCGTGGCCGCCGGGTACGCGATGAGACGACCCTGTGTATTTCAGACGTGCTGCTCATCGGGGTAGCACAGGCGCTGTCACTGGTACCGGGTACCTCACGCTCGGGCATTACCATGACAGCGGGACTGGCGCTGGGCCTGACGCGCACTGCTGCCACGCGCTTTTCATTTCTGCTGTCGATCCCGGTGATCACGCTTGCCGGGGGTTACCAAACGGTCAAGCTGGTGCAGCTGGGGGAACCGGTGGCATGGGACGCGCTGTTCCTGGGAACGGCCGTTGCGGCGATCAGTGCCTGGCTGTGTATCCATTTCTTTCTGCAACTGGTTGAGCGCATCGGTATGTTGCCGTTCGTAATCT
>JAUVNM010000227.1 GCA_030599705.1 Gammaproteobacteria bacterium | reverse complement strand
GCCTATACGGGATTATCCTCCGCCCGCGCGTCCCTGAAAAACGTTCAGTTACCCTGACAACGGGAATTACTGTATTTTAATCAGCCGTTTTGCTATGTTTACCTATGTACACCTGACCCGTGATTTATTTGAATTATCTGGATAAATCCTACGGGTCCCATAACTTATATCAGGTTCCCGAACCTGAACAACCGGAGGAGACAAAAAAATGGCGGATCTTTTTTCAGAAGAATGGATGAATAATTTTATGGAGCAGTGGAATGCCGAGCCGGACCTGTCCGATGCCCTGGCGAAAATCAATTTCAACTCTATCATTGCCTATGGTTTTGATGGCGAAGATACACCGCGCGCTTATCTCGATGTTCAGAACGGCAAGGCCGTTGCAGCCGGTATTTACAATGGCGAGGAAATGAACTGGGATATTCGCGCCTCATTTGATGACTGGAACAAGTGGCTGGTCAAACCGCCGGGCATGATGGGCCTGGGTATGGCGTACACCTCGCGCAAAATGAAATTCAAGGTGGGCGACTACGGCGCGATGATCAAGGACCCGCGCATGGCTGGTCCGTTCATCAAGAGTTTTGCTGTCATGGGACGAGCCTAGGCCTGCTGTTTTATCGATCAGGAGATTGTTTTTAATTTTAATAATACTGAGGGTGTGTAGAACAACAAACTGCGTGTTGTTACCCGTCAACACGCTAATAAAAGGTCTGTGGGGCCTGTTCTTAAAATTGAATGACTGGCGGACGTATCGCAACAGGCGCTGTCACAGACAGCGCCGGCACTTTCCCCATAACGATGCGGCTATGTCATGTGTGTGAGGATTAACCGATGTTAATCAGAAAATTGTCTGTTTTTGGGTTGTTGTGCCTTGTTCTCAATTTCGCCATCGCTGCCGAAACCGGCAAGGATACCGTGATTACCGTACCCAGTGTCCCCGTGGGGGCTGCCGTCACGCTGGGGGGTACCGTTGTTCCATTCAAGGAAGCCACACTTTCTGCACAGGTGCCCGGACGTATCGAGAGCATCTCCGGTGAAGAGGGAGACAGCTTTGAGTCAGGGGCCGTACTGGTAACCATCAGCAGTGATGATCTGCTCGCCAGACGGCGTGCGGCCTTTGCCAATCTTGCCAACGCGGAAGCCGCGCTGCGCAATGCCGGAATGCAGTATTCGCGGCAATGGGTATCCCCCTATGGCGGGCAGTCCAATGACATGATGGGCGGTTTCGGTTCCATGATGCGGCAATTCTCTAACCCGATGAGCAACATGACGGGCTCCGGCTCGCCCGGTTTTGAACGCCATGCCGAGCTGTATTCGTCCAGCACCCGTGTCGACCAGGCGCGCAGCCAGATTGTGGCGGCGCGCTCGCAAATCGATGAGATTGATTCAAAACTGCGTGATACGAAATCCATTGCGCCGTTTAATGGTGTGATCACCGCTAAAATCGTTGAAATAGGCGATCCCGTGCAACCGGGCATGCCACTGGTCATGTTTGCCGATACCTCCCAGCTGCAAATCAAGGTGGAAGTACCGGCCCGGTTGATGCCCGGGGTCAAGAAAGGCATGGTGGTTCCGGCCAGGCTGGACGTGGGTGACGTAAACCTGCAGGCCCGTGTCGCACAGATTTTCCCGATGGCAGACCCCGATCGTCATACCGTCACTGTCAAGCTGGACCTGCCGCCCGGTGCTCCCGGTGGCGCCGGCATGTATGCCGAGGTCATTATCAACGATATCAATGCCAGGGTGCGCGATTTACCCGTCGTGCCCAGGGATGCGCTGGTCTGGCGTGGCAGCTTGCCTGGTGTCTATGTTCTGGATGACGAGAACAAGCGCCAGCTGCGGCTGGTCAGGACCGGTGATAACGTTGGTGCTGACGGTATTGCCATTCTTTCCGGCCTGCGCCCGGGTGAAAGGATAGTCATCGGAACGACAGGCGCATCCAGGGAGTGGCAGTAACCTGAAGCCGGGTGCCTGGTGCAACCTGGCTGGCATCAGGAAATACATGTTTGCTACAGGATGGACATTGATCGTGCTGAAAAAGCATTATAAAAAAGGCGACCAGGCATGACTGAAGAAACCTCGGACTTTTCCAAACCAGTCGAACATCGCTCACTGGGCATCGCCGGCAGGACGGCGCGCACCTTTATTACCTCACCGGTAACCCCGATGCTGCTTATTGCGGCATTGATGGTCGGGTTGATGGGGTTGTTTTTTACCCCAAGACAGGAAGACCCGCAGATATCGGTGCCCATGATCGATATCTTTGTCCAGTACCCGGGCGCCTCGGCTGACCAGGTATCCAGCCTGGTGACCGATCCACTGGAACGGATCATGAAGGAAATTCCCGGTGTCCGGCATACCTACACGGCCACCGAGCGCGGCAAGGCCATCGTCACTGTGCGTTTTTACGTGGGTGAGGAAATGGGCGCCTCGATTGTCAAGGTCCATGACAAGCTGCAGTCCAACCTCGACAAAATGCCGCCCGGTGTCCCCATGCCGCTGGTCAAGCCGGTTGCCGTTGATGATGTCCCGGTCGTGGCATTGACGCTCTGGTCGGAGGATGTCGATGATGGTTCGCTGCGTACCCTGGCAATGGACCTGTTACAGCGCCTTGGCGCGGTGAAGGATGCCGGCAAGGGCTTTGTCGTTGCCGGGCGTCAGGACCAGCTCAAGGTCGAGGTACTGCCGGAACGGCTTTCAGGTTATGGCATCAGCCTGCCACAGGTTGCGCAAACGATTCAGACAGCCAATGCCGAAAAAACGGCCGGTGGTGTGGAAGCCGGTGGAATGGCACTGACAGTACGTACCGGATCCTTTCTCAAGACAGCCAATGATATCGAACGTCTGGTGGTTGGCATTCGCCACGGCGCGCCGGTGTATGTCCGCGATGTCGCGCGGGTCACTCACGAACCGGCTGAACCCAGTAAAATCTCCAGTTTTTTCACCGGGCCCGCCTATGATGGTGGAAATCCGGAGGCGCACGGGGCGCAGGCGGTTACCATTGCCATTGCCAAAAAGGAGAAAACCAATGGCGTGGTTGTCGCCAACCGGTTACTGGACAAGGTGGAATCACTCAAGGGTGACCTGATTCCATCCAATGTGCACATTGAAGTTACCCGTAATTACGGCAAGACCGCCAATGACAAGGTAAATGAACTTCTGGGGGCCATGCTGGAGGCCGCGGTCATCGTGGCGATACTGTGCCTGATAGGTCTGGGCGCCCGCGCGGCTTTTGTAGTCATTACCATCATACCGATCGTGATCCTGCTGACCATCTGGTGGGCCATGATGGTGGATTACACCATTGACCGCGTCAGCCTGTTCGCGCTGATCTTTTCCATTGGTATCCTGGTCGATGACGCCACGGTCGTGGTCGAAAACATCTTCCGTCACTGGCTGGAGAAGGGCAAGACCAGTATCGCCCAGGCCGTTGATGCGGTGCGCGAGGTCGGCAACCCGACCATCCTGGCGACCTTCACCATTATCGCGGCATTACTGCCCATGGGCTGGGTCAGTGGCCTTATGGGTCCGTATATGCGGCCGATTCCGGTGCTGGGTGCCTCGGCGATGTTCTTTTCACTGATCGCCGCCTTTGTTTTCACGCCCTGGTTAGCGGTCAAGGTGGCCCCCCGGCTGGCGGCCCTTGAGAAGGCCTCGAAGAAGGAAGTCAGGGCGCATGAACGCATCAGCCGCCTCTACCGGCCGATTATTACCCCGCTGATTGAAAACCGGAAACTGGGACTGGCCTTTCTGTTCGGGATTATTGGCCTGACGGCCGTCCTGTGCATCACCTTTTATACGCAGCATGTTGTCGTCAAGATGCTGCCCTTCGATAACAAGTCGGAATTCAGCGTGACGGTTAACATGCCGGAGGGGACCGCCATGCCGGTCACGGCGAATGTCACCTGGCGGCTGGCAGATGAAATTCTCAACATGCCGGAGGTCAAGGCTGTGCAGACCTACGCGGGCACTGCCCAGCCATTTAATTTCAATGGCCT
>JAUVNM010000077.1 GCA_030599705.1 Gammaproteobacteria bacterium | reverse complement strand
GCAGTATCGGCAAGCGCTCGATATTGGGTTCCGAGACCAGCCAGTTCATGAGACTGGAGGCGCCGATGGCCGGTGCCGGCTGCCAGCCCTGTGCGGCGAGTAATTGTTCCAGGTAGTGCAGCGACCCGGCCCACTGGATGTTCAGGGGCTGTTCGTTCAGACCCTCGAGGTCAACCCGGTAGGCCGGCAACTCGCGCCAGTAATGCGCCTGCCACTCCGCCAGCGTGACCATCCGGGTATCGACAGGCCGGGCGTAGTGCTCAAGGTCCTGCCGGTAACGTTGCGGCCCCAGCCAGGAGGCGACAACCGCCATTATTACCAGCATGACAGCCAGAAAGCGCCTGACGGGTAGCCGCGGCGCCGGGTGCCGGTCATAGGCGATACCGATCAGCGCCACCCAGAACAGGCCGAGGCAGGCCCCGCCGAGGAAATCCGAGAGCCAGTGCACGCCGAGATACAGCCGGGAAAAGGCAATGGCCATGACCAGCAGGCCGGCCAGCGAATACGGCAGCCAGCGCCGCTTGAGCGGCAGTTCCCGGGCAACCAGCAACGCCAGGAACCCGTACACCGCGAGGCTCATCGCGGTATGTGCACTGGGAAAGGAATAGCCGGGGTAAAACTCGACCGGTCGGGCGACCTGGGCCGATATTTTCAGTAGCCAGGTCAGGACGCCGGTACAGACATAGACGGCAATCCAGTGAACGGCCGCCTTGCTGCAGCCTTTCCACAACAGCCACAGGCTGCCGGTAACCACTACCAGCGCCAGCAGGAGCTGCTCGCCCAGCAGGGTGATCAGCACATTGGCCCGGTAGATATAGGGGGTACGCAATTCCAGCATGGAATGGTGTACGTAGTTATCCAGGTCCCCCATGAACCCGCCTTGCAGGACCTGGTGCGAGATCAGCAGCAACAACCACAGGGTGATGAAAAACAGCACGGAGAGGATGGCCAGTCCACGTGCCTCCGGGTGTTCGGGATCGAGCAGCGAACCGGCCAGTGGCTTCACCAGCGGGTGATGCCGGCTCCAGTGCAGCAGGCGTTCCAGGGCAGTGGCAAGATGTGGCTGCACCAGGCGTCCGGCCACCCGGACCAGTTCCACGCACAGCCAGGTGATGCCGACAAAAATGATCAGCAGCACCACCAGCCGGCCCGCCACCTCCGCCGCAAGCCCCAGCGAGGCGCCGAACACCATGCCCGGCAGGATGTAGGCCGGCGCCCAGAGCAGGGAGGCGATGCCATCGACCAGCAGAAACCGGGAGATCGGCATGTCCATCATGCCGGCGATGGCGGGAACAATCGGCCGTACCGGGCCGACGAAGCGCGCCATGAAGACACTCTTGCCGCCATGCCGGTAAAAGAAGTCGATGCCGCGGTTGACCAGCGCTGGATAGCGGTTGAATGGCCAGACAACACGCAGGCGCTGGTGGTAATGCCGGCCGACCAGGAAACTGATGCCGTCGCCCGCAAAAGCCCCGGCGATGGTCCAGGCCAGCGTCGGGTACAACTGCAGCGAGCCGGTGGCGATCAGTGCGCCGACACCGAACAGCAGGAAGGCCCCGGGAATCAGCAGGCCCACCACGACCAGCGACTCCAGCAGGGCAATGACAAAAATCAGCAACCCCGAGAGCGTCGGGTGCTGTGAAATCCAGGCCAGAACCTCCTGGAGCAGGCCGTCCATCAGCGCTTAATCCAGCGTGCCGAACACCCGTGCCGCGGCATCCAGGGTGGCATCGATGACGGCATCGGTGTGGGCCGAGGAGACGAAGCCGGCTTCGTAGGCGGACGGGGCCAGGTAGACGCCGGCCTCCAGCATGCCATGGTAAAAGCGCTGGAAGCGTTCCAGGTTGCAGCGTGTGACCTGCTCGAAGCGTGTCACCGGGGCTTCCTCGGAAAAGAACACCCCGAACATGCCACCCACCTGGTGGGTGGTAAGCGGGATACCGGCAGCGGCGGCGGCCTTCCGCAGGCCGGTTGTCAGGCGGTCGGTGCTGGCATCGAGGCGTTCATAAAAGCCATCGGCGGCGGCCAGTTCGAGGGTCGCCAGACCGGCGGCCAGGGCCACGGGGTTGCCGGACAGGGTGCCGGCCTGGTAAACGGGTCCCAGCGGGGCGATGTTCTCCATGATGTCGCGGCGGCCGCCGAAGGCGCCCACCGGCAGACCGCCGCCGATGACCTTGCCGAGGGTGGTGAGATCCGGGGTGATGCCGTAGTGTGCCTGTGCGCCACCGGGGCCGACCCGGAAACCGGTCATGACTTCGTCGAAGATCAGCACGCTGCCGTGGGCGTCACCCAGGGTGCGCAGGCCTTCCAGGAACCCCGGGACCGGGGGGATGCAGTTCATGTTGCCGGCGACAGGCTCGACGATTATAGCTGCAATATCACTACCTATCGCATCAAATACCTGCGTGATCTCCTCAAGATCGTTGTAGGTCACGGTCACGGTATGCGCCGCCACGGAGGCCGGTACGCCGGGTGAGGTGGGCACGCCCAGGGTGAGGGTGCCGGAGCCGGCCTTGACCAGCAGGGCGTCGGAGTGGCCGTGGTAGCAACCCTCGAACTTGATAATCTTGTCGCGGCCGGTAAAGCCGCGCGCCAGCCGGATGGCGCTCATGGTCGCCTCGGTACCCGAGTTGACCATGCGCACCAGGTCCATGGACGGCACCCGCGTACACAGGGTCTCCGCCATCCGGGTCTCGATCTCGGTGGGTGCGCCGTAGCCGAGTCCCTGTGCCGCGGCTTCCTGGACGGCGCGGATGACCTCGGGATGGGCGTGGCCGGCAATCATCGGCCCCCAGGACGCGACGTAATCAATATAGCGGTTGCCATCCACGTCAACCAGCCAGGGGCCTTCGCCGTGCGCAAAGAACAGGGGATCGCCACCGACACCGTGAAAGGCCCGCACCGGTGAATTGACACCGCCCGGGATATGCTGGCAAGCGGCCTGAAAGTCGTCCTGGGAACGCGTCATTCTTGTTTGTCCTTGTTGGTAGACGGCAAGGGTCTAATTTACCGCAAAGGCACGACAGGTGCAGTAATTCTCCCGGGAACGTAATGGCTCAGTTTGTACCAGGCCGAATAAATTCGGCCCTACAGTACCTTTCCTTGTAGGGCGGAATTTATTCCGCCAGACAAACTGCCCAGCTCCGGGCTATGGCGCAGGCCCGGTCGCGAACAGGCCGGCGTAGCGCCGGGCGGCGGCCTCGATATCGGCTTGCCCGAACACGCCGTGGATGACGGCCAGCAGGTCGGCGCCGGCCGCGATCAGAGCGGCGCCGTTTCCCGGGGTAATGCCGCCAATGGCGGCAATCGGCAGGCTGAATTCCCGGCGGGCCGCCGTCAGCAGGGCAGGCCGGGCCGGGACGGCCGCCGGCTTGGTTGTTGACGGGAAAAACCGCCCGAAGGCGAGGTAACTGGCGCCGTTCCCGCAGGCAAGCCGTGCCTGCTCCAGACTGTTGTAGCACGACACGCCGATAATGGCCTGGTCACCGAGCCGGTGGCGCGCCTGCTCGAGCGCCGCGTCCTCCTGCCCGAGGTGCACACCGGCGGCGCCGACTTCGCGGGCCAGCTCGATATCATCATTAACAATGAGCGGAATGCCATGTTGATGGCACAGTTCCACCAGGGCGCCGGCTGCGCGCATTCGGTCACTGGCTGAGCGTTGCTTGTCGCGGTACTGCACCATCACGGCACCTCCCGCGATGGCCCTGGCGACGCAGTCCGCCAGCCGGTCCCCCGGAATCAACTGGCTGTCGGTGATGACATACAGGCCGGTGGGCAGCGGTGTGACCGGCATTCAGTCCCTGTCCGGTGCGCTGCCGCGGCGATTCGGCAGGTGTTGACCGAGTCCCGGCCGGTAGCCCCGCTGCAGGGACTGCCAGGTGAACTGTTGCGCGGCGCGGATCGCCGTTAGCGGATCCTGCCCGCGGGCCAGGTGCACTGCAATGGCGGCGGCCAGGGTGCAGCCGGAACCGTGGTAACTGTGTGGCAGTCGTTCCCAGCTGCAGGTGTCGACCAGCTCCTGTGCATGAAACAGCCGGTTGACGACTTGCGGAGACGGTTCGTGGCTGCCCGTGATCAGGACGTAGTCAACGCCCCGGTCCAGCAACGCCAGGGCGCAGGCGGACAGGGTGTCGGCTTCCGGCGCCAGGGTGCGTGCCTCGAGGCTGTTGGGCGTGAGAACGCGCGTCAACGGCAGCAGCAGGGTCTTGATGGCTGCCGGCAAAGCGGCCGCGCCCAGGTCGGAACCGCGGCCCGATGCCAGTACCGGGTCGAACACCACCGGGATTTCCGGGTAATCCGTCAGGATGCTATGGATGGCTTCGGCATTCTCCACGCTGCCCAGCATGCCCAGCTTGATCACCGCTACCGGCATGTCTTCCAGGACGGCACGGGCCTGCGCAAGGACGTGCATGGCGTCCACCGGCGTAAACCCGGCGATATCCCGGGTGTCCTGCACGGTCAGGGCGGTGATGACCGTGGCGGCATGGCCCCCCTGGCTGGCAATGGTTTCGATATCGGCCTGGATGCCGGCGCCACCGCTGGGATCATGTCCGGCAAAAACCAGTACCACCGGCAGGTTGGTATCCATAAAGACCTTTAATGCAAGACAGGAGCGTGCGCCAGCCTGTGATTCTAGCCTGTATTGGCAGCGTCCGGGACGTTACAATGCGCGCCCGCCCCGAGCAGGGCGCTTGCCCACTGCGAGACATGCAACATGAGTGACTACAAGGAATATCTGTGTGTGGTTTGCGGATTTGTTTACAGCGAGGCCGCGGGATTGCCCGAGGAGGGTTTTGCCCCCGGTACCCGCTGGGATGCTATTCCCGCGAACTGGGTATGCCCCGAATGCGGGGCGTCCAAAGAAGATTTCGAGATGGTGGAAGTCTGATCAGGCGCAGGCCCGAATTTTTTGACTACACTGGTAATGACTGGCGTGAAGCGCTGCATCTAATAAGAGGGTTCGGCACGGCACAATGGATAGTCTTTCTGAAAAGCTGGCGGAAATGACCGATACCGCGGAAGCCTATTGCGGACTGATCAAGAATAACAATCAATCGGTTAACGGGGGCTGGTTAGGCGAGTTGTATGCGTTGTTGCCCCGGCTGCACTCCGCGGTTACCGGGCTGACAACCCTGGAGGGTGATGATGCGCCGGTGCCCGAGGTCGATCTCGATACCCGCTTTGAACTGTACAGCCGGTTGCGCCAGCAACTCGGTGAGCGTGACAGTTACTGGCTGGAGTTTGATGCCAGTCCTGAGCAGATGCACATGTCCGGCAGCCTCGCGGATGATCTCACCGATATTTATTTCGACTTGCAGCACGGCCTGGAATTGCTGGATGAGGCCTGGCCGCAACGTGCCGCCCGGTTGTGGCAATCGACCTACCGGATACACTGGGGTCAGCACCTCGTGGATGCCGAGCGCCATCTGTATGCGCTCAAGGTGCGCGAGCAGTTAAACCCGAACTGAACCCCGGTAGCGCACGGGTGTCGAAGCGTGCGCGTACCGGAAATCGCGCAGGATTTAGCGTATATTCCCTTTTCGGGGCAGTCCGTCCCGCCACGCCAAGAGTTCGATGTGCAATGAAAGCTAATGCTGATAAACAACAGGGGTTTACCCTGATAGAAGTGATGGTGGTCGTGGTGATCCTCGGTATCCTCGCGGCCATCCTGGTACCCAAGGTCATGGACCGGCCGGACCAGGCGCGAATTACCAAGGCGCGCCAGGACATCCGTGCGCTGGAAGCCTCCCTGAATCTCTACCGGCTGGACAATTATATCTATCCGACCACGGACCAGGGCCTGGAGGCCCTGATCGAAAAGCCGTCCTCGCCCGAACCGCCGAACTGGAAATCGGGTGGTTACCTCGACCGGTTGCCGCAGGACCCCTGGAAGCAGCCCTACCAGTTTCTGAGCCCGGGTTCGCATGGCACCATTGATATCTATTCACTGGGGCCGGATCAACAACCCAGTGACGATGACATCGGCAACTGGTCCCTGCAATAGCCTGATGTGGCGGGCCATGGCTGTCCGCAAGCCGGCACGCCAGGCGGGGTTTACCCTGCTGGAACTGATGGTGGTGCTGGTGTTGATCGGGATCATTTTCGGGTTTGCCGTCCTCTCGTTTGGTGGTGACAAGCTGGCTGAAGCCATGGAGCAGGAAACCCGCCGGCTGGTGGCGCTCATCAGCCTTGCCAATGATGAAGCGGTCATCCGCGGTGACGAGATTGCCATTCTTTTTACTGACACCGGGTACAGTTTTCTTATCCTGGGGCCGGATGGCTGGGGTGTGGCACCGGAGACAGACCGGCTCCTGAAAGAGTACCAGCTGCCGCCTGGTGTGCGGCTCATTCTCGAAGTGGAAGACGACGTACCGGAGCTGACCCAGGCGGATGAGAAGGGTACTTCGAGTCCACAGGTCTTTATCCTGTCGAGCGGCGAGGTGACGCCATTCACGGTAACCTTGCAGTCTGACCAGAGCCAGTACCGCTACCACCTGGCCGTGTCACAGATGGGTGAGCCGGAGTGGGAAGTCGAGGAGGTCTTTTGATGCCCCGGGTGATATCTCGGGTGCGCCGGACCGCACGGGGTGCCGGCAGGCGTTGCGCCGGGTTTACCTTGCTGGAAGTGCTGGTTGCGCTCGGTGTGCTGGCGTTGACGATGGCGGCGGTCATCCGGGCAGTCGGCAGCTATACCGGTAACCAGGCGTACCTGAGAGACCGTACCTTCGCGGTCTGGGTGGCGCGTAACGTCCTTGCCGAGCAGCAACTGGAAGCGGCCTGGCCCGGTGTCGGTGAATTCAAGGGAACCACGGAGATGGGGCAGCGGGAGTGGCGCTGGCTGGTAAAGGTGACCCAGACCGAGGAAGCGGAGCTGCGCCGCCTGGATGTCGAGGTGCAGCTTGTTGACATGGACGACGAGCAGCCGTTGGCCGTGCTGAGCGGCTTTCTCTGGCAGCCTGCTGGTGGCGGGTAAACCTGACATGTTTGATTTGCCTGGTAAAAAGGTTAATCGTAGGACCGGCCCCCGGCCGGGAAAATTATTCCCCGCGAGGCGCGGGTCCTACTGATACGTTTGGTTTGGCTGGTGAAAAGGTTAATCGTAGGACCGGCCCCCGGCCGGGAAGATTATTCCCCGCGAGGCGCGGGTCCTACTGATATGTTTGATTTGGCTGGTAAAAAGGTTAATCGTAGGACCGGCCCTTTATGCCCTTCAGGGTGCCGGCCGGGAAAATTATTCCCCGCGAGGCGCGGGTCCTACCCGGGGTTTAGGTGCGCCGTAACCCGGCAAGTTCGGGATGATTATGGATAAACGATGTTGGGTAGCGAGGGTACGCGGGTGTGGCGGTTTCACGCTGCTCGAGCTGCTGGTTGCCCTGTCTATTTTCGCTATTGTGGCCATGCTCGCCTACGGGGGTCTCGACAGTGTTCTCGAACAGCGGCTACAGACGGAGGAAAGTGCGGAGCGGCTTGCTGCCCTGCAGAAAACCTACCTGATTATCCAGCGTGATATCGAGCAACTGGTCCCGCGGTCCGTCAGGGATGAGTTTGGTGATGAGCGCGCCGCGATAGCCGGTGCACAGCATTTTCAGCTGACCCGTGGCGGCTGGAGTAACCCGCTCGATAACCCGCGCAGTACCTTGCAGCGCGTCGGTTACACGGTGGAAGAGCGGCGACTGATCCGGCACTCCTGGCTGATACTGGACCGTGCCCAGGACAGTGAACCCCGCACGCAGGTCCTGGCAACCGGGAT
>JAUVNM010000147.1 GCA_030599705.1 Gammaproteobacteria bacterium | reverse complement strand
TGGCGAACGGCTAACCGAACGATTAAGAATTCGCCAGCAAGCTGGCTCCTACAATTATTAGAAAGATCCGCATGCCTGCGTAATGACAATAACCCGGTAACCAGCAAGAGGATGATGGCCGTATGAGTGTCGATACCCAGAAGGAAACCCTGGAAGTCCAGACCGAGGTGACGCAGCTGCTGAACCTCATGATTCATTCCCTGTATTCCAACAAGGAAATATTTCTCAGGGAGCTGATTTCAAATGGCGCCGATGCCTGTGACAAGCTGCGCTTCGAGGCGCTTGGCAATGATTCACTCTATGAAGACGATACCAGCCAGCGTATCCGCGTTGACTACGACAAGGAGGCGCGCACGCTCACTATTTCCGACAACGGTATCGGTATGAGCCGTGATGAAGTCGTTGACAATATCGGCACCATCGCCAAGTCCGGGACCCGCCAGTTCTTCGAGTCCCTGACGGGTGACCAGGCAAAGGATTCGCAGTTGATCGGCCAGTTCGGCGTGGGGTTCTACTCTTCCTTTATTGTTGCCGACAAGGTGACGCTGACGACGCGTCGCGCCGGCGTGGCGGCAGACCAGGGTGCGCGCTGGATTTCCGGAGGCGACGGGCGCTACACGCTGGAGACCTTCGAGAAGCCGGAGCGCGGCACGGAAATTGTACTGCACCTGCGCGACGATGCGGATGAGTTTCTCGACGGCTTCCGGCTGCGCAGTATCATTCACAAGTATTCCGACCATATCCCGCTGCCGATCGAGATGCGGGCCGAGGAGGAAGAGGGGAAACAGGGCGATTTCGAGGCCATTAACAAGGCCTCGGCACTGTGGAAGCGGCCGCGCAAGGACATCACCGAAGAGGAATACCGGGAGTTCTACAAGCACGTGGCCCATGACTTCGAGGACCCGCTGCAATGGGTGCACAGCCAGGTCGAGGGGTCGCAGTCCTATACCTCGCTTCTCTATATTCCCAAGCGTGCGCAATTCGACCTCTATGACCGGGACAGCCGTCACGGTATCAAGCTCTACGTGAACCGGGTCTATATCATGGACGATGCCGAGCAACTGATGCCGGTCTACCTGCGCTTCGTGCGCGGACTGGTCGATTCCGATGACCTGCCGCTGAACGTATCCCGCGAGATCCTCCAGCACAACAAGCTGATCGACACCATTCGTGCCGGCTCCGTCAAGAAAGTACTTGGCCTGCTGGAAGGCATGGCAAAGGACGCTCCGGAGGCCTACGCGGGTTTCTGGAAAGAATTCGGCAATGTCATAAAGGAAGGGCCGGGAGAAGATTTTACCAACCGGGAGCGTATTGCGAAGCTGCTGCGGTTCTCTTCGACATCGACCGACAGCGAGGAGCAGACCGTCGCGCTGGAAGATTATGTCAAGCGCATGCAGAAGGGACAGGAAAAGATCTATTACATTACCGCCGACAGTTTCGCGGCCGCCCGGCACAGTCCGCACTTGCAGATCTTCCGCAGCAAGGGCATCGAGGTGCTGCTGCTGTCCGACCGTGTGGATGAATGGCTGGTGTCCCATCTCAATGAATTTGACGGCAAGCCGCTGGTGTCGATTGCCAGGGGCGAACTGGAACTTGACGAGCTGGTTGATGAGGAAGAAAAGACGGCGGCGAAACAGACCGAGGGTGAATATGCCGATGTTGTCAAGCGCATGCAGGAAAAACTGGAGGACCGCGTCAAGGAAGTGCGCGTCAGCCGGCGCCTGACCGACTCGCCATCCTGCGTGGTGGTGGATGAACAGGACATGGCCGCCCATCTGCAGCACATGCTCAAGCAGGCCGGGCATGCGGTGCCGGAGTCCAGGCCGATACTGGAAATCAACCCGGCACACGCACTGGTCAGGCGCCTGAAAGATGAATCCGATGCGCAGCGCTTTGCCGACTGGTCGAACGTCCTGCTGGACCAGGCCATGCTCAGTGAAGGCGGGAAACTCGATGACCCGGTCGCCTTTGTCAACCGATTGAACGATCTGCTGCAGGAAATACCCAGGATTGTTCTTAAATAGTAGTGTAGCCCGGATTCCGCTGCGCTTCATCCGGGCTACATAGATTCGGTTTCAGGCGAAGGTGAACATGACAGCAGCTGAAAAACCTGAATTGCTGGCCACTGTTTTCTCGGACTATATCTGCCCGTTCTGCTATATCGGCGACCTGCGTCTGGAACGGTTGCGCGAGCACTACGATCTGAAAATCAACTGGTGCATGCTGGAGATTCACCCGGACACACCCGTCGAAGGCAAGCCGGTGACAGCACTCGGCTACAGCAATGAGCGCTGGCAGCAAATGATGGACAACCTATCGGGCCTGGCGGCCGAGGAGGGCGTCAGCCTGCGTGAACACGACTTTACCGCCAATTCCCACAAGGCGCTGTTGCTGGCCGAGGCGGCAAAAGATGCCGGTCACGACATTTTCTACGCATTGCACCGGCGCCTGTTCACGGCATTTTTCGAAGACGGCCTGAATATCGGCGATACCACCGTACTGACTGGCCTCGCGGCTGACTGCGGTGTGCCACAGGAACTCATCCGTAACGCCTGGTCGGACACGCAATACGAAAAAAAATTGCAAGAGAACCTGGCGGCTGCCGGAAAATACAATGTTCACGCCACGCCGACGGTATTTTTCAGTGAACAGCACCGGCTCGATGGCGCACTGCCCTATGCGCGTTTCCTGGAAGCGGCCCGTGCCGGTCTTATCGAACAGCAACTACAATAAAGTTTGACTGGCGGAATTAATTCCGCCCTACTGTTCGTTGTAGGGCCGAATTTATTCGGCCTGGTACAAACTGAGCCACTGCCGGGAATCAGTACATGGACAAGTCCGCTCACGAAACCATGCGCATCGACAAGTGGCTGTGGGCAGCGCGGTTTTATAAAACCCGTGCGCTGGCAACCCGGGCCGTCACCGGTGGCAAGGTGCACATGAATGGTGATCGCATCAAGCCGGCACGCAAGCTGGTCCCGGGTGACCGGCTGGTCATCCGCAAGGGCCACTATCAGTTTGATCTCCGGGTAGAGCAACTGAGTTCACAGCGGCGGCCGGCGGCCGAGGCGCGTACCCTCTACAGTGAGTCCGGGGACAGTGTCCGCACGCGGCATGCGCTCTACCATGAGCGCAAGTTGCAGGGCGCCAGTGCCACGCAGCGGGAACGCCGCCCCGACAAGCGTACGCGGCGTCTGATTCACCGGTTCAAACAGCAATAATTGCCCTTGAGCAAGCCGATTACACCCCTGCTGACCGTCGATATCATCATCGAGATGGCTGATCGCCCGGGCCGACCGATAGTGCTGATTGAAAGAAAGCATCCGCCGTACGGGTGGGCGCTGCCCGGCGGCTTTGTTGACGTGGGTGAAACCCTGGAAAGGGCGGCTGTGCGGGAAGCCCGGGAGGAGACCTCGCTGGATGTCACATTGACCGCGCTGCTTGGCAACTATTCAGACCCGGCGCGCGACCCGCGCGGGCATACGGTCAGCGCGGTTTATATTGCCGCAGCAAGCGGCACGGCCGCGGCGGCGGACGATGCCGCCAGTCTCGAGTTGTTTGATCCGACAACCCCGCCGGCGCTGGTCTTTGATCATGCACTGATCCTGGCAGACTATCTTGCCTGGCGTTCCGACAAGGTATCCGTGCCACTGCGGACTGAACCATGAGAATAGTAATCATTGGCTATGGCGAAATGGGGCATGCCATGGAGTACCTGCCCGGAAAACGTCACGATGCCGTGATCTGGAACCGGAGTCCGGTTGCCGGCCGGCCCGGGTTCCCATCATCATGCACTGGGTGGTCAACTGGCACGCGGAGAGACAGACCATCTGTCCGGCGTAGGCAATTTTATCGCGCAGCAGTTCCAGCACCCATCGAAATGCGGTGATTTTAAGCCGCGATGCCAGTAAGATTTGTGTTCCCGATTTTCAGAACAACGCGTAATACACCCGCAGATAACCATGAGACCTGCCCAGTTATTAACCGTGCTGGAACGTGAGTTCCAGGCGGCCAGCAATGACCTGCATACCCCGGTGATGCTGTGGGGTCCGCCGGGTGTGGGAAAATCCCAGATGGTGGCCCAGGTGGCCGGGCGTCACGGCATGCCGGTTATCGATATCCGGCTCTCGCAGATGGAACCCAGCGACCTGCGCGGTATTCCTTTCCGGGTCGATAACCAGGTGGAGTGGGCCGTGCCGGCGATGTTGCCGGACCGTGAACGCCATGGCGAACAGGGCATCCTGTTTCTCGATGAAATTACCTCGGTGCCACCGAGTGTCTCGGCGGCCGCCTACCAGCTGATTCTCGACCGGCGCCTGGGTGCCTACGAAGTGCCGGACGGCTGGGCCATTTTTGCGGCCGGTAACCGGCAGGGCGACCGCGGCGTTACCTATACCATGCCGGCGCCACTGGCCAACCGGTTCTCCCACTTCGAGGTGGACGTGAACCTGGATGACTGGGTGCACTGGGCCTGGGCCAACGGCATCGACGAGCGCGTCATTGCCTTCCTGCGGTTCCGGCCCGAGCTGTTGTTCGAATTCGATCCCGCCCATAACCCGGTGGCCTTCCCGTCGCCGCGTTCCTGGGAGTTCAGCCATCGCGCCCTGCAGAAGTTTGGCGATGTGCAGGACCTGCTGACGGGTGCACTGCAGGCCTGTGTCGGGCCGGCCGCCGGCATCGAGTTAGCAGCGTTTGTGGAAAACCTCGACCAGTTGCCGGACATCGATGCCATCGTGCGCGGCGAGAAGGTCAGGGTGCCGAAGGAACCCGACCTGCAGTATGCCGTTGCAGCCGCACTGGTCGGGCGCGCAATCCGGGCGCAGAAGGAAGTGGACACCGAAGCCACCTACGGCAACATTATCGAGTACGCCGCCAGCTTCCCACAGCGGGAAATGGGGGTCATGCTGGTCTCCGACATGTACCGCGCCATCGGCCAGGACATCTTCAGCGTACCGCAGTTCTCCAGATGGGCGAATATCGTCGCCGATGTCATGCTGTACGACTAGAAATTCTACCGCAGAGACACAGCGAACTCTTCGTTTCGAGTCATTCGGTAACGTTAGCGATAATGATTGCGGACAACTGTCAATAATAATTACACGTACGTCTGGTTTGCGCGACCTGACATTTTTTCTCTTGATTAACATGACGTTACTTTCACTCATTCCCTTCTGGTTGGTATGACCCGTCCTGATTCACCGGACCATTGTCATCGTTGATTATGTGAATAATATATAATTAACAATAAGATACCTGCTATTCCAGGGTGGAAGCTACGGCCCCCGTCAGATGACTGGTGTCAACATTCGTTACATTTGTTGCCGATAATCTCTTGGCGATTACCAGATCAGTTAGGGTTACCT
>JAUVNM010000020.1 GCA_030599705.1 Gammaproteobacteria bacterium | reverse complement strand
TTTGTGGTATCCCTGTCGATGGCCCGGGATGTGCTGGTAACAGTCAGCAGAACACAGATCAGTAGCAGATAACGGGGCATGGCGGTTTCTTCCTCAAGGTCGATCGTCAGCTCGAAAACAGTAACTTGCACAGATAGTATGGTTGTTTGCCGGCCAGAACAAGCCGCCGCGTCACAGTTTCGTCTTCCCGGGTCACGGGATCCGGCAGACCCGCAGCCGGGGAGGGGGATGGCTTGACCTTTTCTTGGAATATCAGTACTTTCTACTATTGTTTTGATTGTGCAACCTGCATGCCCGTGATTGCGGGCTTTTTTCATGGTGACAATAACCGCTGCCGTGGTTGATAACAGGAGACCGGTAAGGTGGAAGTGACTGGCGCGGAAATCTTTGTGCGTGCGCTGCACGATGAAGGTGTCGAGATAATCTTTGGTTATCCCGGTGGCGCCGTATTGCATATTTACGACGCCCTCTATACCCAGGACAAGATCCAGCATATTCTGACCCGCCACGAGCAGGGCGCCACCCACGCGGCCGATGGCTATGCACGTTCCACCGGCAAGCCCGGTGTCGTCATCGTCACCTCGGGCCCCGGCGCCACCAACGCCGTGACCGGTATTGCGACGGCCTACATGGACTCGATTCCCTTGGTGGTGTTTACCGGGCAGGTACCGACACACCTGATCGGCAACGATGCCTTCCAGGAGGCTGATAACATCGGCATCACCCGGCCTTGCGTCAAGCACAATTTCCTGGTCAAGGACGTGTCCGACATCGCCGTGACTATCAAGAAGGCCTTCTACGTGGCCACCACGGGACGTCCCGGTCCGGTGGTTGTGGATCTCCCGAAGGACATCACGGCACATAAGGCCGAGTACAGCTATCCCGAGAACATCAGCATGCGCTCCTATAACCCGGTGCATGTGGGCCATGCCGGCCAGATCAAGCGCGCGGTGAAGTTAATGCTTGGCGCGCGCCGCCCCATGTTCTACACGGGTGGCGGGGTCATCCTCGGGAATGCAGCCGCATCCCTGACCGAACTGGCGCGAGCCCTGGATTACCCGGTGACCAACACCTTGATGGGACTGGGCGGTTATCCGGCAACCGACCGGCAGTTTGTCGGCATGCTGGGTATGCACGGTACCTATGAAGCGAACATGGCCATGCACCACTGTGATGTACTGATCGCCATCGGTGCCCGCTTCGATGACCGGGTGACGGGCAATATCGAGAAATTCTGTCCGACGGCAAAGATCGTGCACGTGGATATCGATCCCGCGAGTATCTCCAAAAACGTCAAGGTGGATATACCGATTGTCGGCTGCGTCGATAATGTGCTCAAGGCCATGCTGAAACTTCTCGGGGAAGGCAAGCGCCAGCCGGATTCCGGTGCTATCAAGGAATGGTGGCAGCAGATTGACGAGTGGCGTTCCAAGGACTGTCTCAAATACGACCAGGGCAGTGAGCTGATCAAGCCGCAATACGTACTGGACACGCTTTATAAAGTCACTGATGGCGATGCCTACGTGACTTCAGATGTGGGGCAACACCAGATGTGGGCCGCCCAGTACTACCGGTTCGACAAGCCGCGCCGCTGGATCAACTCGGGTGGGCTGGGCACAATGGGCTTTGGCCTGCCGGCAGCCATGGGCGTACAGCTGGCGCACCGGGATGCGACGGTGGCGTGCGTGACCGGTGAGGGCAGCATCCAGATGTGTATCCAGGAGCTCTCGACCTGCCTTCAGTATGCGTTACCGATCAAGATCATCAACCTGAATAATCGTTGCCTTGGCATGGTCCGGCAGTGGCAGGAATTTTTCTACCAGGGGCGCTATGCCATGTCCTACATGGATGCGCTGCCGGATTTCGTGAAGCTCGCCGAGAGCTACGGTCATGTCGGTATGCAGATCGACAAGCCGGAAGATGTCGAGTCCGCTCTGAAAGAAGCGATGCAGTTAAAGGACCGGCTGGTGTTCATGGATTTTATTACCGACCAGACCGAGAACGTCTACCCGATGATTCCTGCGGGCGGTGGCCAGAACGAGATGATACTGATATGAGGCATATTATCTCGATCCTGATGGAAAACGAGGCGGGCGCGCTGTCCCGGGTCGCCGGCCTGTTCTCGGCGCGCGGCTATAACATCGAATCACTGACGGTGGCGCCGACGGAAGACCCGTCGCTGTCGCGCATGACGCTGGTCACGCGGGGTACCGACGAGATTATCGAGCAGATCACCAAGCAGTTGAACAAGCTGATCGATGTCGTGAAACTCATGGATATGACCGAGGGGCCGCACATCGAGCGCGAGATGATGCTGGTCAAGGTGAACACCGGAGACGACAGGCGTGAAGAGCTGAAGCGCAATTCGGATATATTCCGCGGGCGGATTATCGACGTAACGGACAAGACCTACACGATCGAGCTGACCGGTGCCGGGGACAAGCTGGACGCCTTCCTGGAAACGCTGGACCCGGAAGTGATTATCGAGGTGGTGCGTTCCGGGGTTTCCGGTATTGCCCGCGGCGACCGGGCCCTGAAACTTTGACAGTTTTATTTAAACCGTTAACCGCTGCTGCGGCAGCCCGAACATGAGCAAACAAACCAGGTACTGACCATGAATATTTATTACGACAAAGATGCAGATCTCTCCATTATACAGGGACTCAAGGTGGCCATAGTGGGTTATGGTTCGCAGGGCCACGCCCATGCCAACAATCTCAAGGACTCCGGGGTAGATGTCACCGTGGGATTGCGCCCCGGATCGATCTCCGAGGCCAAGGCGAAAAAGGCCGGCCTGAAAGTAAGTTCCATCGAGGGTGCCGTGGATGGCGCCGACGTGGTTATGATACTGGCGCCCGATGAGCACCAGGCCGCCCTGTACCGTGAACAGATAGCACCCAATATCAAGCAGGGTGCGGCACTGGCCTTCGCCCACGGGTTCAATATCCACTTTCAGCAGATTGAACCGCGCGCCGACCTCGACGTCATCATGATTGCGCCCAAGGGTCCGGGGCACCTGGTGCGTTCCACCTACACGCAGGGTGCCGGCGTTCCCAGTCTGATCGCGGTCTACCAGGATACCAGCGGGCGCTCCAGGGAGATCGCGCTCTCCTATGCCTCGGCCAACGGCGGCGGCCGGGCCGGTATTATCGAGACCAACTTTCGCGAAGAAACCGAAACCGACCTGTTCGGTGAGCAGGCCGTGCTCTGTGGCGGTGCTACGGCGCTGGTTCAGGCCGGTTTTGAGACCCTGGTGGAAGCCGGGTATGCTCCGGAAATGGCGTACTTCGAATGCCTGCATGAGCTGAAACTGATCGTCGACCTGATGTACGAGGGTGGTATCGCCAATATGCGCTATTCGATTTCCAATACGGCCGAATACGGTGATCTGACCCGCGGACCGCGCATTATTACGGAAGAAACCAAGCAGGAAATGCGCCGCATTCTTACCGAGATCCAGAATGGCGAGTTCGCCCGGGAATTTATACTCGAAAACCAGGCCGGGGCGGCCACCCTGAAAGCCAAGCGCCGGATTGGCCGCGAGCATGCCATCGAGCAGGTCGGTGACAAGTTGCGCGGCATGATGTCCTGGATCAGTTCCGGCAAGATCGTTGACAAGAACGTCAACTGAAGCCGGCAGGATCGACTGATAATAACGGGGACAGCAGGTTGTCAGGCCCAGGGGTTATGCTGTGATTGCACGGGAAGGACTGGTTCCGGTAATCGCCAGTGCGCTGGTCGGTGTAGTGGTGACCCACTTTGCCGGATTGCCGGCAGCGCTGGTTGTCTGGCTGGTCTTTCTGATGCTGGTGCTGGTCTTCAGGGATCCGCACCGGGATATACCGGCTGTGCCGCAGGCCGTCGTCAGTCCGGCCGATGGAACAGTTGCTTCCGTGGGCGAGCAGTATGATCCCTATCTGGAACGGCAGAGTATCCTGGTCTCGGTGCAGATGAATCCCCATGGCGTTTTTATTACACGTAGTCCCGTCGAGGGCAAGGCGCTGGAACCCCCCAATATGCCGGATGGTGATAATGCGCCGCACGGTGTCTGGCTGCAGACTGATGAAGCCGATGATGTGGTTATGGTGATGAACCGTGGCCGCTTGCATAATGCACCACGCTGTTATGTCGGTTATGGCGAGCGTGTAGGGCAGGGACAGCGCTGTGGCTTTATCCACCTCGGTGCAAGAATTGACCTGTACCTGCCGATAACCAGCCGTATCGGCGTTTCACCGGGAGACCACCTCAGGGGTGGCTCGGATGTCATTGCCCGGCTTGTGCACGCCTGAACATGAATAATCAGTCCATGGACCAGAACCAGACCAGACAAAAATCCCGGCGCGGAATTTACCTGCTGCCGAACATGTTTACCACGGCCGGCCTGTTTGCCGGTTTCTATGCCATTGTGGCCGCGATGGGTGGGCGCTTTGAGGCGGCCGCTATCGCGATATTCGTTGCCATGATCATGGATGGCATCGACGGCCGGGTAGCGCGACTGACACATACCCAGAGCGAGTTCGGGGTGCAGTATGACAGCCTGTCGGACATGGTCTGTTTCGGACTGGCGCCGGCGCTGGTGATGTATGAATGGTCGCTGCAGGACATGGTCAGTATCGGCTGGGCCAAGCTCGGCTGGTTGTCGGCATTTGTTTATACCGCGGGTGCGGCCTTGCGCCTGGCACGCTTCAATTCCCAGATCGAGACGACCGAAAAGGAATTTTTCAAGGGCCTGCCCAGCCCTTCCGCTGCTGCGGTCATGGCCGGGCTGGTCTGGATCGGGGCAGACCACGGCCTCGCTGGCGGAGACGTTGTCTACATCGCCTTTGCAATTACCATCCTGATGGGCGGGTTGATGGTCAGCAATGTGCGTTACTACAGTTTCAAGGAGTTTGATTTCAAGAACCGGGTACCGTTCGTCGGGCTGCTGGTGGTGGTGCTGGTCTTCGTGTTTGCCTCCATCGACCCGCCCAAGGTCCTGTTTGCCGGGTTCCTGTTCTATGCCATTTCCGGCCCGGTAGTGACGCTGGGAAGGATCCGCAAGAACCGCGCGGCCCGGAGGCGCGACGCCTGAGTTCCACCGGGGCTTGGAATAACCGGGACTTTGCTTTATATTCAGAAGGCATGAACCTTCCGTTTTTCACAACCCGCCTGTCAACTACCCCTTTCCCCGCGGGGCTGCAGGATCGCCTGCTGTCTCTCCTGCTGCCTTCGGGCAACTGATATCACACCTGGCGAGGGTCAACGCACACAACACAACAACAGGGTCCGGCAGAGCGCCGGCCGCTTCCTTTTGCCGGCATCACAGCTCTCCGGACATCAGGTGAATCCTGCAGGATTCACCCGGTCTGCGCAGGGGTTATACGATGAGTACTGACAAGCTGATTATCTTTGACACGACCTTGCGCGACGGGGAACAAAGTCCCGGCGCCTCCATGACCCGTGATGAAAAAGTCCGCATCGCCAGGGCACTGGAGCGGATGCGGGTCGATGTGATCGAGGCGGGTTTCCCGGTTGCCAGTCCCGGGGATTTCGAGGCCGTACAGGCGGTGGCCCGCGCGGTTTCCGAGAGTACCGTCTGCGGGCTGGCCCGCGCGCTGGACAAGGACATCGACCGGGCCGGGGAGGCCCTGAAACCCGCCGCCGCGCCGCGTATCCATACCTTCATCGCGACCTCGCCGATACATATGCAGATGAAGCTGCGCATGGAGCCGGAGCAGGTACTGGAGCAGGCCGTGCACGCGGTGAAGCGCGCCCGCAATTTAACTGACAACGTGGAATTTTCCCCCGAGGACGCCGGACGTTCGGACATCGATTTTCTGTGCCGGGTCATCGAGGCGGTCATCGATGCGGGAGCCACCACGGTCAATATACCGGACACCGTGGGCTACAATCTGCCGCACCAGTTCGGTGAGCTGATCCGTACCCTGATCGAGCGCGTACCCAACTCCGACCGTGCCGTGTTCTCGGTGCATTGTCACAATGACCTTGGCCTTGCCGTCGGCAACTCCCTGTCCGCGGTACTCAACGGGGCGCGCCAGGTTGAATGCACCATCAATGGTCTGGGGGAGCGCGCGGGCAATGCTGCCCTCGAGGAAGTGGTCATGACGGTGCAGACCCGCCAGGATATCTTCCCGTGCCGTACCGGACTGGATGCCCAACAGATCATGACCTGTTCCCGGCTGGTGTCCGGGATCACCGGCTTTGCCGTGCAGCCCAACAAGGCCATTGTCGGTGTAAATGCTTTCGCGCACGAATCCGGCATTCACCAGGACGGCGTACTGAAGAGTCGCGAGACCTACGAAATCATGCGTGCCCAGGATGTCGGCTGGTCGGCGAACCGGATCGTGCTGGGGAAACATTCAGGTCGTAACGCCTTTCGTACCCGCCTGCAGGCGCTGGGAATCGAGCTGGGTTCCGAGGAAGAACTGAATGATGCCTTTGGACGCTTCAAGGAGCTCGCGGACAAGAAACACGAGATTTTTGACGAGGACCTGCAGGCGCTGGTGACGGAATCCGGACTCGAGGCCGGTAACGACTGGGTCAAGCTGGTGGCGCTCAAGGTTTGTTCGGAAACCGGGGAAACACCGAATGCCGCGGTTACCCTGTGGATCGAGGGGGAAGAACAACCGGCAACCGCCGCGGGCAGCGGGCCGGTGGATGCCGCGTTCCGGGCGATCGAGAAGCTCATAAACAGTGGTACCGAACTGCAGCTCTATTCGGTCAACAATATAACCAGCGGCACGGATTCGCAGGGCGAGGTCACAGTGCGGCTGCAACTCGACGGGCGTATTGTCAACGGGCAGGGCGCGGATACCGACATCGTGATTGCGTCTGCCAAGGCCTATGTCAATGCACTCAACAAGATTATCCAGCGCCAGCAACGTGAACATCCCCAGCTGGGTGATGTCTGAGGCCGTGGTTTGCAGGGTGTGGTTATGAACACTGCATTGCGCGATGAATACCTGGCGGCCATGGGTATCCGCCAGTGGGTACGGCGTGGACAGGACGCATCCGCTGAGGTCGATACCCCGGTGGATACGGGGTCATGCGCTGCAGCCGGTACCCCCGCCAGCACCGGGTTGCCCGGGGCTGATACTCCGGTTGCCGGTCTCGGCTGGCCGGCCCTGCAGGAGCGTGTTGCCGGATGTACCCACTGCCCCTTGCATGCAACGCGCACCCAAACGGTATTCGGAACCGGTAACCGTTCGGCGGACTGGCTGGTCATCGGTGAGGCGCCGGGTGCGGACGAGGACCGTCAGGGTGAACCGTTTGTCGGGCGTGCCGGGCAGCTGTTGACGGAGATGCTGAGAGCCGCGGGGTTTGAACGTGATGCCGTCTATATAACGAATATTCTGAAATGCCGCCCGCCAAACAACCGCGACCCGCAGCCGGATGAGGTGGCCAGTTGCCATGATTACCTGCAGCGGCAAATTGATCTGATCGGCCCGCGGCTGATCCTGGCGGTGGGCCGGATAGCGGCACATAACCTGCTGCAGACGGATACACCCGTGGGCCGGTTGCGTGGCCGGGTGCATCACTTCGGGCCGGCCGGAATCCCGCTGGTGGTGACCTACCACCCCGCGTACCTGCTGCGTACGCCACTGGAGAAACGCAAGGCCTGGGATGATCTGCAACTGGCACTGCAGATTACCAATGGACAGTGACCAAAAACATTGTCACAGTAATACTTAAGGAACCTCTGATTAATTCACTTATCGTCATCCCGGCGAAGGCCGGGATCCAGTAATTTCAACGACATGGATGCCGGCCTGCGCCGGCATGACGAATAAATCAGAACATCCTTAAAGATACGTGACTGAATACTGATATGAGCGCGATTCTCAAGGAACCCGGTCTGCACTTCCGGCCGATGCAGGGCGACGATCTGTCAGACGTAATGGAAATCGAGCGTCGCAGTTACCCGCACCCGTGGACACGCCTGATCTTCAACGATTGCCTGCATGCCGGTTATTGCTGCTGGGTCGCGGAACGCCAGGGTATTATTGAAGGCTACGGGATTATCAGCATAGCCGCAGGTGAAGCACACCTGTTGAACCTGTGCGTGCGGCCCGAGTCGCAGCACCAGGGCATCGGGATGAAAATACTGTGGCATCTGATCTCGATTGCGCGCCGGCACGAGGCGGAGATCATTTTTCTCGAGGTGCGTCCCACGAACAGGCCCGCGTGCGAGTTATACCGGCAGGCCGGATTCAACGAGCTGGGCACCCGCAAGGACTATTACCCGGCGGGAGATAAGCGTGAGGATGCACTGATTTTTGCGCGGGTGCTGTGAAACACGAGACGCAGGCCTGCTGATTCAGTAGAATACGCCTTTCTTTCAGTCGTAACATTCCCGTACACCATGAGCAGTCTGCAACAAGAAGCGGCGCGGCGCCGTACCTTTGCGATTATTTCCCACCCGGATGCCGGCAAGACCACGTTAACGGAAAAGCTGCTGCTGTTCGGTGGCGCCATCCAGCTGGCCGGTACCGTCAAGGGCCGCAAGGCCGCCCGCCATGCCACCTCGGACTGGATGGAACTGGAGAAGCAGCGCGGTATTTCGGTGACGTCGTCGGTCATGCAGTTTCCTTACGGTGAAGCCATTATCAACCTGCTGGATACGCCCGGCCACGAGGACTTTTCGGAAGATACCTACCGGACACTGACGGCCGTGGATTCGGCACTGATGGTCATTGACTGTGCCAAGGGCGTTGAGGACCGCACCATCAAGCTGATGGATGTCTGCCGGCTGCGGGATACACCCATCTGCACCTTTATCAACAAGCTTGACCGGGAAGGGCGCGACCCGATCGAACTGCTTGACGAAATCGAGGAGATCCTGAAGATTTCCTGTGCGCCGGTGACCTGGCCCGTCGGCATGGGCAAGCGTTTCCGGGGGATCTACCATCTCGTTGATGATGCGGTACACCTGTATGAGCACGGCAAGAACAACAGCAAGCGCCAGGACGTCAAGATCATCAAGGGCATTGACAACCCGTTGCTGGACGAGGTGCTTGGCGATCTGGCGGCTGAACTGCGCGACGAAATCGAGCTCGTCAAGGGCGCGAGTCATGAGTTCGATGCGGCGGCCTATCTTGACGGCAAACTGACACCGGTATTCTTCGGCTCGGCCATCAATAATTTCGGGGTCAGTGAGTTGCTGGACCACTTTGTGGTGACGGCGCCGCCACCGCTGGCGCGGCATACGACCGGTCGCGATGTGGATTCGTCAGAGGATAAATTCACCGGGTTTGTGTTCAAGATCCAGGCCAACATGGATCCGGCCCACCGTGACCGGATTGCCTTTCTGCGAATCTGCTCCGGCAGTTACCGCAAGGGAATGAAAATGCGGCATGTCCGCATTGGCAAGGATGTGCAGATCTCGAATGCAGTGACCTTCCTGGCAGCGGACCGCGGACATGTCGAGGAGGCATTTACCGGGGACATCATCGGTCTCCATAACCACGGTACCATCCGGATCGGTGACACCTTCACCCAGGGAGAGGAGCTGAAATTCACCGGCATTCCGAATTTCGCACCCGAGCTGTTCCGGCGCGCCCTGCTGAGGGACCCGTTGCGCATGAAGGCCCTGCAGAAAGGCCTGGACCAGTTATGCGAGGAAGGTGCCACCCAGTTGTTCAGGCCATACAAGAACAACGACCTGATACTGGGCGCGGTCGGGATCCTGCAATTCGATGTGGTGGCACACCGCCTGAAGAATGAATACGGCGTGGACTGCCAGTTCGAACCGGTCAGCGTGGCCACCGCGCGCTGGGTACAGTGTCCCGATGACCAGACCGAACAGAAACTGCGCGACAAGGCATTCGAATATCTTGCCGAGGACCAGGGCGGGTTACTGGTCTATATCGCTCCAACCCGGGTCAACCTCGGTCTTGCCATGGAAAAATGGCCGGATGTACAGTTCCAGGCGACCCGCGAGCACTGACCGCAAGCCGGGCTAGAAGTCAATCCAGCTGATCACATGGTCCTCCAGCTGTTCGCGGGGTACTCCCGTTTCGCTGACAATCCGCCCGCGCACCGAGATGCCGGCCAGGTGGACGCTGTCCGGATCGCCGGAAACCAGCGGGTGCCACCATTCCAGTGATTGTCCGTTGGCCAGTTTCCAGTAGGCACAACTCGATGGCAACCAGTGGAACTGGCCGTCATCCTCCGCTGACAGCAGCAGGCAGTCCGGCACGATATCCATGCGCTGCGGATAACGGCTGCAGCGGCAACGCTGTTCATCCAGCAGACGGCAGGCCACGTTGGTGTAGAACAGCAGCCCGGAATCCACATCTTCCAGCTTGTGCAGGCAGCAGCGGCCACAGCCATCGCATAACGATTCCCACTCCTGCGGCGTCATTTCGGCAAGGGATTTGCTGTTCCAGAAGGCCGTGTTGTCGGTAACCATAGTCGCCACTGATCGGATATCCTGTACGGGTGATTATCGCTTACCCGTGGTTTTAATTGAATCAGATACTCGTGACGGACAAACAGGTGACTGAATTAAAAAACAGCGGTTCACCTCGCGGGGTCTGGAGCTGGGCGCTCTACGACTGGGCCAACTCGGCCTTTGCGACGACCGTGATGGCCGGTTTTTTCCCGGTATTTTTCAAGGAATACTGGAACACCGGTGTGTCTGTCACCGAGAGCACCTTTCGACTCGGGCTGGTAAGTTCACTGGCAAGTCTGCTGATCGTGATCATGGCGCCGGTCCTCGGAGCCGTTGCCGATACCCTCGGGCGGCGCAAGGGGATGTTACTGGCATTCGCATTTCTCGGGATTGTGATGACGGCAGGGCTGTACCTGGTCGATGCGGGACAGTGGTGGCTGGCAGCGGTTGTCTATGTGATGGCGCTGGTCGGATTCTCGGGCGCCAATATTTTCTACGATGCGTTGTTGCCGTTTGTCAGCGACACCGCTGACCTGGACCGGACCTCTGCGCTGGGGTTCTCGCTCGGTTACCTGGGTGGTGGCCTGTTGCTGGCATTGAATGTGCTGATGACACTGCACCCGGATGCCTTTGGACTGGTGGATACGACGGCCGCAATCCGTATCTCGTTTGTCATGGTGGCGGCGTGGTGGCTGGTGTTCTCACTGCCCCTGGTGCTCAATGTGCCTGAGCCGGAAAATCTTCCAGGGGCGGTCCCGGAAAATATACTGAAAACCGGTTTCAGCCGGGTCATCAAGACGCTGCAGGAAGTCCGGCAGTTGCGTAATGTCTGGCTGTTTCTCGTGGCCTACTGGTTGTACATCGATGGAGTCGACACCATTGTGCGCATGGCCGTGGATTACGGCCTGTCCCTCGGGTTTGACCACAAGCACCTGATCCTGGCACTGCTGATCACCCAGTTTACCGGGTTCCCTGCGGCCCTGGTATTTGGCCGGCTGGGCAGTCGCTTCGGACCCCGGCCGGGAATCTTCATCGCCCTGGCGATCTACATACTGGTGACAACCGGTGGCGCATTGATGAGAGATGTGTCCGAGTTCTATGTACTGGCGTTTGCGATTGGACTTGCGCAGGGCGGTATCCAGGCATTAAGCCGTTCCATGTATGCGCGCATGATACCGAGGGAGCGGGCGGCCGAGTTCTTCGGGTTCTATAACATGCTGGGAAAATTTGCCGCGGTCCTGGGGCCGGTCATGATGGGTTGGGTAGGGGTGCTGACCGGAAGTCCGCGCATCGGTATCCTGTCATTGCTGGTATTGTTTCTGACGGGCGCCCTGGTGCTGGTGTTTGTGAGAGAGGACAACCCCGGCCATGCGACGACAAGGTGAATTGTTTGCACCTCGTCAGCGGTACCGGGTTGTGCCGGGAACTCCTGTAAAGGGGGGCACGCCCCAGATATATGGCCTGTGATCCAAAGTACCCACAATATGATGGGTTTATCTGTGCTGAAGGTATAACTACTTGATTAACATGGTATAAGCGCGTATAAAAAACAACAATAATTGTGTGCTATTTCAGGGACGTCTGTAGCATATTTATCGTCAGGATCCAGTGCACGTGAGGAGCGCTGAATGTTGAAAAACCATGATGACCTGCTGCAGCGGCGCTTGCGCCATGTCAATGTGACGCATGATCCTGCGTCCAGGGCGGTGTGGGTTGAATTCAAATATAACAAACGCCCGTGTTTCACCACCGAACTGCTCGATGATGTCTGGGCGGCCCAGCGTTCCATCTGCAAGACAGCGAAGGCCGAGTACCGGGAAGGCCGTTCGGACCGACTGCTGTTCCAGGTGGTGTCTTCCGCGGACCGGCAGGTATTCAACCTGGGGGGTGACCTGGAATATTTTATCCGCCTCATTGAGGCACAAGATCGCGAGGCATTGTCGCGCTATGCAAGAATTTGTATCGATATCCAGTTTGCCTCGGTTACCCATTATGATATTCCCTTCACGACGATCGCACGGGTGGAAGGCGAAGCGCTGGGTGGGGGTTTTGAAGGCGCGTTGTCTGCGAACCTGCTGGTGGCCGAGCGCAAGGC
>JAUVNM010000313.1 GCA_030599705.1 Gammaproteobacteria bacterium | reverse complement strand
TGTGACTGGATAAACAGTTGCGCGGACTCCGGGTTGACGCCGGCCGCGAGCCAGTCAATCACCATGTCCCAGACACTCTCGGAAATAATCTGCGAGTCTTCGTAATGGGTGGTCAGCGCATGCCAGTCCGCCACGAAAAAGAAGCAGTCATATTCATGCTGCAGGCTGACCCAGTTCTTCAGGACGCCATGATAGTGCCCGAGATGCAGGTGCCCGGTCGGGCGCATGCCGGATAAAACGCGGCCGTGGTGTTTCATCAGATTACCTCAACTCCCCAGTATTCCCAGCATCCTCAGTACATTGATAAACATCCGTGGCTGCAGGCCGGTGATCGGCGCCAGGGTGTCGATCACCAGCCAGATGACCGGTATCAATATGGTACCGAGTATCCCGGTCACCAGCAGCCCGATCAGGATCAGGAACCCGTATGGCTCGATGCGGCTGAATTTCCAGGCCAGCGGACCCGGCAGCAGGCCGGTCATGACCCGGCCGCCATCGAGCGGCGGCAGCGGCAGCAGGTTCAGCGCCATCAGCAACGTATTGATGAATATACCGACGGCGCCCATGAAAATCAGGGGAACCCCGATGTCACCGAGCATAATACCCAAGCGGATCACCAGGGCCCAGAGGACGGCCATCAGCAGGTTGGCGAGCGGGCCCGCCAAGGCAACCAGCACCATGTCGCGTTTCGGATTACCGAGATTCTGCCAGGTAATCGGTACCGGTTTCGCCCAGCCGAACATCAGGCCGGAGAACATCAGCATCAACCCGGGCACCAGTATGGTCCCGACCGGATCAATGTGTTTCAGTGGATTCAGTGTCAGGCGCCCGAGCATCAGCGCGGTCTTGTCCCCCAGCCGCAGCGCCATCCAGCCGTGTGCCGTTTCGTGCACGGTGATGGCAAACAGCACCGGCAGGGCCCAGGCGGCTATCTTTTGTATCAGCGTGATTTCATACATCAGCGGATTATACCTGCTTGTCTGCTGCCGCAGGCATCACGCCAGGCCATCGACAGGGCCACAGCCCTGGCGCACAATTTCCGGCACGCTACCGGTCATGTCGATGACCGTGGTCGGCTCAAACCCGCAGTGTTCACCATCGATAACCAGATCAACCTCGTGTTCGAGCCGCTCGCGAATCTCGCGGGCATCGGTTTCCGGCATGTCTTTCCCGGGCAGGATCAGCGTCGAACTCATGAGTGGCTCACCCAACTCGTCGAGCAGCGCCTGTACCACCGGGTGCTGCGGCACCCGAATACCGATGGTCTTGCGCTTCGGGTTCTGCAGGCGCCGCGGCACCTCGTGCGTGGCGCGCAGGATAAAGGTATACGGACCCGGCGTGAGTGACTTCAGCAGGCGATAGGCGCTGTTGTCCACCCGCGCATAGGTCGCAATCACGGACAGGTCACGGCACACCAGGGTGAAATTATGCTGCTTGTCCAGCGCCCGAATGCGGCGGATTTGTTCCATGCCGCGTTTGTCCCCGACGTGACAGCCCAGGGCGTAACTGGAATCGGTGGGATAGACCACCAGGCCGTCGTTGCGAATGATCTCCACGGCATGCCGCACCAGCCGCGACTGCGGGTTGACCGGGTGAATCTGGAAAAACTGGCTCATGTGACGGCAATATCAACAGTTCATGGTGCGCATGGCGCACCCTGCAGACTGAATCGGATGATATTTGGGAAAGGTGTTCATGGATTCCCGCCTGGCCGCTCCCGGCATCCATGCCTCACGCGGCACTTGTACATCCTGTACATCGCGCGGGAATGACGTGTTGTTTTCAGTGAACCGGCCAGGCCTCGCTCTCCCACACGGGAACACAGCCGGCCGGCAACTCCGCCAGGTCACCGAGTTTCACCCAGGGATTCTCGGGGCCGTGGTAATCCGAGCCGCGCGACGCCAGCAGGTCTTCGGTGCGCGCAAGCGCGGCCATGGAATGGATGTTAGCGCGCGTGTGACTGCCCGACACCACTTCCAGCCCGGCGCCACCGAGCTCGCGGAATTCGCCGACCAGGCGGCGCAACTTGCTCGCGGTCATCCGGTAACGCGCCGGATGTGCAATCACCGCGAGTCCGCCTGCCTGCCGGATCCAGTCCAGCGCCTCTTCCAGGCTGGCCCACTCCCCGGACACATGGCCCGGCTTGCCATGCACCAGATAGCGCTTGAATACCTCGCGCAGGTTGCGGGCATGCCCCTGCTGCACCAGGAACCGGGCAAAATGGGTGCGGCTGACAATGCGTCCCCGGGTCAGGGCAGACGCGCCGTCGAAGGTCCCGGGGATCCCGGCCTTGCCGAGGCGCCGGCCGATTTCCCCGGCCCGCCAGTCACGCGCTGCCTGCAGCCGTTGCAGGCCGGACTGCAGGGCGCTGCACTGCGGGTCAATATTCAGGCCAAGAATGTGCGCGGTCATGGACTGCCAGCTGACGGACACCTCGACCCCCGGAACCAGCTGCAATCCCAGTTCGTCAGCCATCGTGCACGCCGCTGCAATCCCGTCCGTGGTGTCGTGATCGGTGAGCGCCAGCACCTGCACCCCGGCGGCATACGCCTGCTGCACCAGTTCAACCGGCGTCAGGGTGCCGTCCGAAGCGATCGAGTGGCTGTGAAGATCATATTCAATAGGCATCCGGCATATTCTACAGGACGGTTCAAGCCCCTGCCTTTCGTTCTTCCCCTGATCGAGTGGGTAGATCATCGTTGTAGAGCCGAATTCATTCGGCTAATCATGACTGCATCTGGATGACAGATCGCGATGAAACGCCACTGGTCGAATGAATTCGACCCTACTGTGAACAAGGTTGCGACTGTCGCATCCAGCCTGTCAAACCAGTACCAGAGCCCCGGTTTACATTCCGGCAGACACATGCAAATTCCGACAGGCCAACTCGACACACTGCGTGCAGTAACCCGCCGGCTTCTCGATGACGCACTCCGGGCAGCCGACGATTC
>JAUVNM010000003.1 GCA_030599705.1 Gammaproteobacteria bacterium | reverse complement strand
TGTGGTAGATGAATACGGCGTGGTACGCGGCATCGTTACCCTCGAGGACTTGCTGGAAGAACTGGTCGGCGAGATTTACGATGAAAGCGACGTCACGCCGAGCGTTGCGACCCCGGTCTCTGAAAACGAACTGGCCGTGGACGGGACTGCGGAACTGCGTGTTGTCGAGGAGTTTTTCGGGCTGGATCTCCCCGGCAAACCAACCGATACGGTGAGCCTGTGGATCCTGAGCCATACGGAATATATTCCCCGCGAGAATGAAACCTTCACAATCGACAATCTGGAAGTCAGGATTGTCAAGGCATCGGAGCGCCACATTGACCAGGTCAATATACGCCTTCCTGACGGTGCTCCGGCCAGTGAGGAAAGGTAACTTCAGGTCAGTGACAGCAAGGCGGAAACCAGCAGTTCAGCATCATAATACGGGGCGCTCTTCCCGCTGACCAGGTGGGTATCGATAATCCGGATACCGGGTTCCTGCATGACCGGGGATGACAGGTAGGATGGATATTTACCCCGCTTGCTGTCAATCAGCACAAAATCCAGCAGTTTCCCGTTGGGACACTTGTTCGTATTATCGGCGTGCAGGTAATTGAGCAGGGTCTGGACGGAACTGTCCAGGGTCATCCCGAGTTGTTCCGGATCCTGCCCGAGATTGGGAATGTAGACTTTGGGGCAATCGGCCCCGGCGATGGCCGAACCGACCCCGGTCGGCAGCAGGTTGGCTATCAGGCTTGAATAGAAACTGCCGGGAGGGTAGCAGATGAGTTCTGCCTGCTCGATCAGTCGCCGGTTCTTTTTGCGAATTTCCGCTTTCGCGGGTACCGGCTTGTCGGGATGGCTGGACAGGAACAGCCGGCTGACGGGGGATTCCAGTGGTGCGACTTCCTTGCCGGTCAACCGCTGCTGGCCGGGCACGCAACTGCCGTCCTCCAGATCCGCTGCCAGGTGCAGATCATCATTGACCACGGCGCGCACCATGCCGAGCACGTTGACCAGTTTCGAGAACAGGAAAATGATCGGGTCCAGGTGCTTGTGGTTGTTCAGGTAACCACCGGCAAGAATCAGGTTGCCGATACTGGCGCCATGCAGGTCGAAATTATCCGGCATGGCCTCCCGGAAATAGCCTAACTGGTTCCTGATCAGCCGGCGCATGGGGTTGGTGATTGCGGCCACCAGCGGTTCCTTGCCCCTGATCATCAGATCGAGTCTCGTCAACAGGTCGCTGGCCGGTTGATCACCGGGAAAGCGATAGGTAAATAACCGGTAAACCTCCGGATGCCCGGTAATATTTTCATCTGCGAGAGCTACCAGCCGGCTGCGGAGGTCGCCAATAGACGGCATGGAGAAGGCTTGCCGGAGTGTTGCCGAACTGCCACCGGAATCAAAGGGGGTTACCAGGTGTATAGAGTTGTGCGTATACCGTTTTAATACACGACTCGTAGCGGTGAGGGCCGTGCCGCCGCTGAAAAACAGGATACGAGGCCCCAGTTCGGGTGCCTTCAAATAGCGACTGAGCCGCACCCGGTCGGGTATTTGCACGGCGTGGGAGACTCTGACACGGTTATGTACTGGCACAGTTCAGGTTCGTCCTGTTCATTCAGTATTATCTGCCAGCATACCTGACACCGGTTCCCGGTTTATACAGGTATTTATCATATGGCACTTCCCCTGCTCGCTCCCGGCATCCTGCCTCCCGCGACACTTATACATCCCTGTATGTCGTACGCTCAACGGCTTCATCCCTGAAGCCGATGTCCCTTACAAGGGGGCCTACCGGGGACACCGGATTGCCTGACGCGAAAACATCCGCAGTTACTCGAGGTCCAGGGTAATTTCTCAAGACCGTTGGCCGCAGGGATGCGGCCATCGAGCTTACGAAATTCAGGGATGTATAAGTGTCGCGGGAGGCAGGATGCCGGTAGCGACCAGGGAAGTATTTACAGCGTGTCTTGAGAGATCACCCTGGACCTCGAGTGACCTTGCTGGAAAGGTGCAACCCGCTCGATCAGGGGATGTACCCTTTCAGTAACCTCCTGACCGGGGCATAGGAACGCCGGTGTATCGGCGTCACCCCCAGTCGCTGCAGGGCCTCCAGGTGTGCGGAACTCGGGTAACCCTTGTGCCCGGCAAGACCATATCCCGGATACAGCCCGTCCATCTCGATCATCTCCCGGTCCCGGGTCACCTTCGCAATAATCGATGCCGCGCTGATTGCAGCGACCTTGCTGTCACCCTTGACGATGGCCTCGACCGGACAGGTCAGTGGCGGACACTGATTGCCATCGACCAGCACATGGGTCGCCGCGGGCACCAGCTGTTCGACCGCACGCCGCATGGCCTGCAGGGTTGCCTGCAGGATATTAATCCGGTCAATCTCCTCCACGTCGGCACGCCCGACTGACCAGGCGATTGCCGTGCCGGTAATTTCTTCATACAGACTTTCCCGGCGCCGCGCCGTCAGCTGTTTCGAGTCCCTGAGGCCGTCAACCGGGTTTTCCGGGTCCAGGATGACCGCGGCCGCAATGACCGGGCCGGCCAGCGGGCCACGGCCGGCCTCATCCACGCCGGCCAGCAGCCCCCCCGGGGTGTCAGACAGCTGCATGGCCAGTGCGTCCTGTCATTTCCAGCACCCTGTCCGCCACAGTGCGGTTTGCATCCCGCCGCAGTGCGTCATGGATTGTCGAGAACACCGCACACATCTCATCCGCATACTGCCTGTTTTCCAGCAGCTTCATCAGCTCCCGGCCAAGATGCCCGGGAGTTACTTTTCTCTGGATCAGTTCGGTGACCACCGGTCGTCCGGCCAGCAGGTTAGGCAATGAATAATGCTCTGTTTTTGCCAACGACCGGGCAATCCAGAAGCTCACCGGTGACATCCGGTAGGCGACCACCATCGGACGCTTCAACAGCAGGCATTCCAGGGTGGCCGTTCCGGACGCCAGCATCACGGCATTCGCCGCGGCCATGGCCTCCAGGGATTGGCCGTTCAAGAGGGTCATCGGCAGCTGCTTGCGGCTTTGTTTCAGGCTCTTTTCGAACGTCGACCGGCAGGCATCGCTTGCCAGCGGCACCACGAACCTGAGGTCCGGCCGGCGCTTGTGACACCAGGCCGCTGCCTTGATAAACGGGCGCGCCAGCTGCCTTACCTCGCTGACCCGGCTTCCCGGGAGCAGCGCCACGGTTGGCTGTTCCCTTTCCAGCCCGAGATAATCACGGGCTTCCCGGGAATCCGCCGTATCCGCCAGCTTGTCTGCCAGTGGATGCCCGACACATTCAACGCTCAGCGACTGCCCCCGGTAGAATTGTTCTTCAAAGGGAAACAGCGTCAACAGACAATCAGCGCTTTGCGCCATTTTTCGCGCCCGGTAGCGGCGCCAGGCCCAGACGGCAGGACTGACATAGTGCAGCGTGCGGATACCCGCTTCCTTGAGAGCCTTTTCAAGCGGCAGGTTGAAATCCGGCGCGTCAATTCCGATGAATATGTCGGGCGGTGTCTGGAGGAAATGATTGCGCAGCTCCTTGCGCATCGACAGCAGCGCGGGCAGGCGGCCAACAACCTCCGTAAAACCCATGACCGACAGCTGCTCCATGGGATACAGGCTGAAACAGCCGTTATCATTCATCCTGGATCCACCGATCCCCTCGAACACGGCATTCGGCACCTGTTCACGGATTGCCGTGATAATCCCGTCGCCGAGCATATCCCCCGACGGTTCACCCGCGACAATCCCGACATGCAGTGGATGGGCTCCGGTGTTCATTTCATCCCGTCCCGGTTACCGCTACCTGACCAGACCGCGCTTCTGACTGGCAAGGAAGTTCACCAGCATGGCGACTTCCCCGTCAGGGTCATCGAGCTCCCGTAACCGGTCACTGGCTTCCTGCAGGGACAGGTTCGAGCGATAGATTATCCGGTAGGACTGGCGCAGCACATTGCGCGACGCCTCGGAGAATCCGTGGCGCTTCAGCCCCTCGGCATTCAGCCCCTGCTCATGTGCCGGGTTGCCGGCTACCGTGATAAACGGGGGGACATCCTTGCCGATCACACTGCCAAATGAAGTGAACGCGTAGGAACCGATTGCACAGTGCTGGTGGACCAGCGTGAAACCGCCAAGGGTCGCGAAATCGTCAACCCTCACATGACCGGCAAGCGATGCACTGTTCGAGAACACCACCTGGCTACCGACCCGGCAATCATGTGCTATGTGTGCATAGGCCATTATCCAGTTGTCGTCGCCGATTCGGGTAACACCTTCATCCTGTATCGTACCGCGGTTGATGGTGACGAACTCGCGGATCACATTGCGGTCCCCCACCTCCAGCCGGGTCGGCTCTCCCGCATATTTCTTGTCCTGCGGAGCATCACCGATCGAGGCAAACTGGTAAATCCTGTTATCACGGCCGATACGGGCCGGACCATTGATTACCGCATGGGGGCCGACCCAGGTACCTGGATCAATGACGACATCCGGACCGATGACCGCAAAGGGCCCGACATCGACATCGGCCGCCAGTTCAGCAGCGGGATCAATGACCGCCCGCGGGTCGATCAAGAGTTAATATCTCTCTCGGTACACATGATTTCCGCGGATGACACCAGCTTGTCATCAACCTTGGCGCTGCAGTCAAAAATCCAGATGCCACGCTTTTTCCTGATCAGATTTACCGTGATCACCAGCTGGTCACCCGGCTCCACCGGCTGCTTGAAGCGCACCTTGTTCATCCCGACCAGGAAGTAGAGGGTTTCCCTGTCAGCCGTGTTCCCAAGTGTGCGGAAAGCCAGCAACCCGGTTGCCTGTGCCATCGCTTCCAGGATCAATACGCCCGGCATCACCGGCCGCTGCGGAAAATGCCCCTGGAAGAACGGCTCGTTGTAGGTAACGTTCTTGATCCCCGTCAGTGACTCGCCCTGCCGGAACTCGGTCACCCGGTCTATCAGCAAAAACGGGTAGCGGTGCGGCAAATGTTTAAGTATGTCATTTATGTCCATTGTTTGCTGGCCCGATCATTTATGATTACATCCCCCGGAACAACCACCACACACTCTGAGGTGTTCCACCGAACGGTTATCCCGTCTTGCCTGCACGTTTTCCCGGCTGTCGCAGTTTTTTTACCAGTTTATCGATTTCCCTGAAGCTGCCTACATTCCGGTTCCAGGCCGTATGCTCCTGCACCGGCATCCCCGATGAATATGAGCCGGGCCCGGGTATGGATTTTGTCACAAGGGACATTGCGGTTACGGTGACATGGTCGGCAATCTCCAGATGGCCAAGTATACCCACGCCACCGCCGATCCGGCAGTGGTGCCCGATATCAGTACTTCCGGATATCCCGGTACAACCGGCAACCACCGTATGCTTGCCGATGCGCACATTATGGGCAACCTGCACCTGGTTATCGAGCTTCACCCCGTCCTCGATGATCGTGTCCCCCAGGGTTCCCCTGTCGATGGTGGTGTTGGCGCCGATTTCGACATCACTCCCGATACGCACCCTGCCAAGCTGGGGCACCTTGATCCAGCGTTCATCATCACTGGCAAGACCGAAACCGTCACTGCCAATAACCACCCCGGGGTGTATTACTGCCCGCGCACCGATATCGGTTGCATAACATACCGTAACCTGTGGACCGATAGTGGTCTCATTACCGATCCGGCTGCCCGTGCCGATAAAACAGCCCGCCTGCAACTGCACACCGGCTGAGATGGTGACCTCGTCTTCGATGATGCAATGAGGGCCTATCCATGCCATATCATCGATACGGCAGTTGCAGCCGACGATTGCGCTCGGATGCACCCCCTGGCGTGCCCCGCTGGCAGGAAACAGCAGCCTGGCAGCCCGCGCATAGGCCGCATAGGGGTTGGGTGTGGTAATCGTCGCTGCCGGACATTCACCTGCATGCTCCGCGGACAATATGACGGCAGATGCCTTTGTGCCGTGCAGGTATTTCCGGTAACGCGGGTTTGCCAGGAAACTGATTGCCCCGGCGCCGGCATCCTGCAGTGTGGCTACCGATGTTATCAGGCATTCCGGATCACCCTGCAGCTGACCGCCAATGCATTTTGCCAGTTCCCCCAATGCAAGCCCCATCCGGATAGTAACCTCGCTTTGCTCCGGCCAGTCAGGGTCGGCGTTACTTGGACAGTTTTTTCAGAACTCCGTCCGTAATATCTATTTTCCCACTCGAATAGACCACGCCCTGGCTCAGGATGAGATCGTATTTCTGCTCTTTTGCAAAGGCATTGACCGCCTCAAAAACATCGCGCTGCAGTTTTGCAAGCACCTCGTTACGCCTGATATTCAGGTCATCGCGGAACTCCTCCTGTGACCTTTTCAGGTCCCTGCGCTTGCCGAGGATATTACGCTCCAGCTTGGCCCTCTCCGATTCACTCATGACCGTACCATCGCGTGCCAGACGTTCATCCAGGGTGCGAATCTCGCGCTGCAGATCGACCAGCTCCTTTTCCCGGGGGGCAAATTCTGACTCGATCTTGCTCTGTGCCGCCTTGACCTGGGGGGCCGCCTCCATCAACTTGGCCGTATCCACAAAGCCGATCCTCATCTCGGCGGACACTCCGCCGGAGTAGCAAGCACTCATGACAAGCATTGCCACCAACATCTTTACTGTATTTGATCTATTCAAGATATTTCTCCACTTTCGTCACCAACTGTTAGTACAGGGTACCAATTGTAAACTGGAAATGCTGCACATCGTCCCCGCTATTATCATTGAGCGGCAACCCGATGCTGACCGACAGCGGACCCATCGGCGACAGCCACAGACCCGAGACACCGACAGAATAACGCAAATCCGAGGAACTGAAACTCTCCGCATCCTTGTAGACCTGGCCCACATCAACAAATGCACTCGTTCTGAACGAGTTGCTGTCCTCTAAAAACGGTATGGGAAACAGTATCTCCGCACCACCTACCAGCTTGAATGCGCCACCGATCGGGTTGCCTTTCGAGTCATCCGGGCCCAGCGTGTTGTCCTCGTAACCACGGACCGAGCGCACGCCACCGGCAAAATAGTTCTCGAAAAACGGCAGATTATTGAAATCACCGTAACCGTCGCCATAGCCCAGTTCTCCCTTCATGAGCAGCGTCAGGTACCTGGTCAACCGCACGTAGCGTTTCTGATCGTAATTCAGCTTGTAGTACTCGAGCTCTGATCCCGGTACCGTGGCCTCGATCCCAAAACTCTGCACGCCGCCCCGGTCGGCAAAGATGGCCTTGTTGCGGGTATCGTGCGACCATCCAGCGGTCAGGATCAGGCTGTTGTACTTGTTGCCATGGTCATCCAGGAATTTGGTCACTTCCAGCGGCGACGAGCTGTTATCTTTAAGTTCAAGATGTTCGAACTGGGTGTTCAGCCTGACGGTATCGAATTCATTGACGGGGACCCCGAAGCTTATATTGACCCCGTAGGCATCCGTCGAGTAGTCGGAAACATTGGCTTCATCCGCATCTGTTTTTCTGTAAAATAAACCCACCCCGCGACTCACGCCGTTGATCGTGTAATACGGGTTCATATAGGAAAAGCTGTAAATGGTATTGACCTTGCTGTTATTGAAATTGAAACTGACACGTTTGCCGCTGCCAAGAAAGTTGTCCTGGGTTACACTTGCATTGAAGAGTATGCCGGATGACTGCGAAAAGCCTGCCCCAGCAGTTACATTCCCCGACGAGGTTTCGCTAACCGAGTAATTGACGTCAACCTGGTCCGTGGTACCGGGAACACTCGGAGTTTCGACGTTCACTTCCTGGAAATACCCCAGCCGCTGCAGGCGGGTACGCGACCGTTCTACCTTGCTGGAAGAAAACCAGCCCGCTTCCATCTGCCGCATTTCCCTGCGCAACACTTCATCCCGGGTACTGACATTGCCTTCGACATTGATGCGCCGGACATATACCCGGCTCCCTGGATCGACAAAGAATGCAAGTGCAACCTCCTGTTTCTCGTCATCGAGGTCAGGCACCGTGTTCACATTGGCAAATGCGTAACCCTGATCGCCGAGTTTTTCACTGATACTATCGACCGCCTCGGTTACCCGCTTGCGCGAAAAGATGTCACCCGGATTAATCTTCACCAGCGGGAACAGCTCTTCCGGTTCAACAACCAGCTCCCCTGACAGGGTGACCTCACGGATCTTGTACTGTTGCCCTTCCGATATATTGATCGTGATATAGATATCTTTCTTGTCAGGAGTAATCGATACCTGCGTGGACATGATATTGAAATTCAGGTAACCGCGGTCAAGATAGAACGAGCGCAGGGTCTCGAGGTCCGCCGAAAGCTTCTGCTTGGAATACTGGTCACTCTTGGTGATAAAGGATAAAAACGAAGGGGTATCAAGGGTGAAATCGTCACGCAAATCCTTGTCACGGTACTGCTCGTTACCAACGATATTGATTTGCTTGATCCGGGCCGCCTGGCCTTCTGATATCTCAATCAGGATACCGACCCGGTTCCTTTCCAGCGGAGTCAGGGTGGTCTCGATGCGCACGGCGTACTTGCCAAGACTGAAATACTGGCGCTGGAGCTCCTGCTCCACCTTGTCCAGCAGGGAACGGTCGAACACACGCCCTTCGGCCAGCCCGATGTCCTGGAGTCCTTCGAGCAGCTGCTCGGTATCCAGATCCACGTTGCCGGTGATTTCGATGCTGCTGATGGCAGCGCGTTCCTTGACATATACGACGAGTACATTGCCGTCACGTTCCAGGTAGACATCATTGAAAAAACCGGTTTTAAACAGGGCCCGGATTGCATTGGCCGAATCTTCAGTATCAATCGTGTCGCCGACTTTCAGCGGCAGGTAGTTGAACACGGTCCCCGCGGAAATGCGTTGCAGACCCTCCACACGGATATCGGCAATCCTGAACTGCTCGAACGCCTGCGCTGCACCCGTCAACAACAGTGAAAATAGGAAAATCCTGATGATGATTTTCATTAAGTGTTGTTGCCTGACTCCACGGCCAGCTCAGCCAAGCAGCCTTGCAAGGTCATTGTAAAAAGCCAGCGACATCAATGCCAGCAACAAAAATATCCCGATACGCTGACCAACGAGCTGCGTCGTTTCGGACACCGGGCTGCCCTTGAAAAACTCGATCATGTAATACAGCAGATGGCCGCCATCCAGTATCGGGATTGGCAACAGGTTCAATACACCCAGGCTGATACTGACAATCGCCAGGAAACCCAGAAACGAGGTAAACCCGATGGCTGCCGACTGACCCGCGTAGCGGGCGATGCTGATTGGCCCGCTCAGATTCTCAACCGAGGCCTTCCCGGTCAGCATCTTCCACAGGGTACGCAATGTCAGGGTCGACATGTCCCAGGTCTTGCCAAAGGCCGCCGGAAGCGCCGCAAGCAGACCGTGGCGCACGACGACGCGCATTGTGGCATGCTGCCCGGCATCAGGAACCCGCACATACACGCCGATACGGCCAACGGTTTCCCCGTCATCACGGACGGCTTCCGGCACGACAACCAGATCCAGCTGCGTACCGTCCCTTTCAATGATCACAGGAATACGCTCGCCCGGACGGCTGCGCACGTAGGCTACCCACTGGCCCCAGTCATCGATGGCGATATCACCGGCACTGATGACACGGTCACCCGCTTGCATGCCCGCCCGTTCGCCGGGACTGCCGGAAACCACCCGGTCGACCACCGCAGGCCAGGACGGCCGCCAGGGTTTGATACCGAAATTATCCAGCACCCTCCCCGTGCCCAGCAGACGTGCAGATTCATCCAGCCTGACCCTGAGTACGGTTTCATTGCCAGCCGGCCTCTGCACAGTCACATTGAACGCCGCCTGATCCTCCAGCCCGGCATCCAGCAGTCCCAGCAGCGCGGCTTCCCAGCTCGGTGTCGGCTTGCCATCCACGGCAAGAATTTCGTCACCGGCAACGAAACCCGCCTGTGCCGCATAACTTGAGGGCATCACCTCGCCGATCACCGGCCGCAACCCCGGCACACCGTTCACAAACATCAGCCAGTAGGCCGCGATCGCGAACAGGAAATTGAAGACCGGCCCGGCAGCTACGATGGCAAACCGTGCGCCCAGTGACTTGCGGTTAAATGCCCTGTCAAGTTCATCCCCGGCGACTTCACCCTCGCGCTCATCCAGCATCTTCACGTAGCCGCCCAGCGGGATCGCGGCAATGACCAGCTCGGTATTATCCGCACCGATTGTTTTCCGGTACAGCGGCTTCCCGAAGCCGATGGAAAACCGCAACACCTTGACACCCATCTTCCTGGCAACCCAGAAGTGCCCGAACTCGTGGACCGTGACGAGTACGCCAATCGCGACAGCAAATGCGGCGATGGAAAGCAGCGTACTGCTCATGTGCCCACCCGGTGAGAAATGCTGGCCAGGTATTCAGATGCCCGCTCGCGGGCACGGGCATCAGCAGCGAGTACTGTGTCGAGGGAACCGGCGTCCTGCACATCCGAGCGTTCCATGACCCAGGCGATGGCCCGGGGTATATCGGTAAAGGCAAGCTGCCGGTCAAGAAATGCCTGGACGGCCACCTCGTTTACCGCATTCAGGATTGCCGGCGCGGTCCCCCCGGCACGCCATGCATCGAAAGCCAGCCCAAGACATGGAAACCGTTCAAGATCGGGCGCGCTGAACTGCAGCTGCCCGATGGCTGCAATATCCAGCGGCTCGGCACCCGAGACAATCCGCTCCGGCCAGCCCAGTGCATGACTGATCGGTATGCGCATGTCCGGATTACCCAGTTGCGCGAGTACCGAACCGTCGGTGTATTCCACCATGGAATGCAGGATACTCTGCGGATGCAATACCACCCGGATGCTTGCCGCAGGAAGATCGAACAGCCAGCCCGCTTCAATGACTTCAAGTCCCTTGTTCATCATGGTGGCCGAATCCACTGAAATCTTGCGGCCCATATCCCAATTCGGGTGCGCGCAGGCCTGTTCCGGCGTAACCGACATCAGTTTGCTGGCAGGTGTTTCCCGGAACGGGCCGCCGGATGCCGTGAGGGTAATACTGCTGACGCCCGGCGGGACGCTACCCGTTGTATAGCGGTCGGGCATGCACTGGAGCAACGCATTATGTTCGCTGTCAATCGGCAGCAGTACCGCATTGTTATCACGCACCGCCTGCATGAACAGCGCACCGGACATCACCAGTGCTTCCTTGTTTGCCAGCAGGACGTGCTTGCCTTTCCGGGCCGCTTCCAGTGACGGCAACAGGCCGGCCGCGCCAACGATGGCTGCCATTACATAATCAACCTCGGGCAGGCCGGCTACCTCGACGAGGGCAGCGCTGCCCGCGAGCACCTGCACATCCGGGGCGGTAGCGCCGAGGCGCTGTTCCAGCTGTTCTGCTGCTGCCGGATCTGCCATCACCGCATATTGCGGCTGGAACTGCCGGCACTGTGCGGCAAGGGTGTCGATATCGGTATGCGCCGTCAGCGCGACCACGCGGAACCTCTCCGGGTGACGCGACACGACATCGAGCGTGTTGACGCCGATCGAGCCGGTTGCCCCCAGTATGGTGATACCAGCAGGTTGTCTATCTTGCATACCGGTCACGTAAGTCTGATAACTCCGACTGCAGGTTCAACGGAAAACTCAGAGCTGCATCCACTGCAGTCCCAGCAGAAAAACGGGTGCTGCGGCTGTCAGGCTGTCGATGCGGTCCAGGATTCCACCATGCCCGGGAATAAGTTGACTGCTGTCCTTGATCCCGCTCTGGCGCTTCATGAGGCTCTCCAGCAGGTCGCCCACGATAGAAAACATCACCGCTACAATGGATACCAGCATCAACCCGGCCGTCCACACCATGGAGTGGCTGTACAGCAACCCCGCTACCAGGGCGAACAAGGCGCTGGCGGCGATGGCGCCGTAGACCCCTTCCCAGGTCTTGCCCGGACTGATCACCGGCGCCAGTTTCCGGTTACCCCAGCGCCGCCCGGAAAAATAGGCGCCACTGTCCGCCAGCCAGACCACCACCAGCAGGTACAGGGTGATCAGCGGACCATCTGCTGCGCGCCCGTGCAGGACGACCAGGGCAGCCCATGCCGGCAGCATGACCAGGTAACCGGCCACGATTTTCAGCCCCGGCTGCGCGGAAAACGCCGGGTGCGTCAACCAGTACAGCACCCAGAGCCACCAGAGAAATGCAGCAAACAAAAGCGGTGAAATCACGGCAGCCGGCGACACAATCCAGACCAGCCCGGCCAGCAGCAGGCCGGCACCGATAAAGGCAAACTGCGCCATAGTGGCCTGCAGTGGCACCATCCGGCTCCATTCCCACAGGCCGGCGCCGATGATCAGTGCCATGACCAGTGCGATTGCCGGGGTCGGCAACAGGAGTATTCCAGCAACGACCAGCGGCACCATGACCGCTGCCGAGATAAGCCGTGCCTTAAGCACCCTTGAGCTGCTCCACCTGCTCGCCGGTCTGGCCAAAGCGGCGTTGCCGTCTTGCATAGGAATCCAGGGCCTCGTCAAGCGCCTGTTCATTAAAAGCAGGCCAGAGTGTCTCGGTAAAATAAAGCTCGGTATAGGCAAGCTGCCACAACAGGAAGTTACTGATGCGCTGCTCGCCACCGGTGCGAATGAACAGATCAGGAGCAGGCAGGTCTGCAAGCGCTATCTCTCCGGCTATCATGTCCGTGGTTATTTCTTCGGGCTTCAGTTCGCCGGCTGCAACCCGCACCGCTACGCGGCGGCAGGCTTCAGTGACATCCCAGTGACCGCCATAATTCGCCGCAATCACCAGGTCGAGTTTCGAGTTTGCCCTGGTCCTTGCCTCTGCCTGTACGATAAGTTCACGCAGATCCTTCGGAAAGGCGGAATGGTCACCAATGAAATGTACCCGGATACCGTTACGGTGCAGCGTATCGATCTCTTTTTTCAGGGTGCGGATAAACAGGTCCATCAGCAAACCGACTTCATCGCTGGGCCGCCGCCAGTTCTCGCTGCTGAAGGCAAACAGCGTCAGCACCTTTACTCCCTTGTTCCGGCATGCCTCGACGATACGCCTGACCGCCTTGACGCCTTCCCGATGCCCGACATAACGGGGCAACATACGGGAACGCGCCCAGCGGCCGTTACCGTCCATGATGATGGCAATATGTTGTGGAAGGCCGTTCACGATATCAGTGCAGTCTAGATCTCCATCAACTCGGCTTCCTTTACTTCAACAACCTGGTCTACCTTGCCGACGAACTCGTTGGTCAGATTCTGGATCTCCTCCTGCGCCTTGTGTTCTTCATCTTCCGAAATTTCCTTTTCCTTCAGCAGTTCCTTGAAATCGGTGTTGGCATCACGGCGGATATTGCGTATCGCCACTTTCGCGGACTCGGCATCATGGCGTACCACCTTCACTAGCTCACGCCGGGTCTCCTCAGTCAGGGCCGGCATGGGAATCCGGATCACCATGCCGGCCGTTGCCGGATTCAGCCCCAGATTGGAGGTCATGATCGCTTTCTCGATGACCTGGATCATCGGCTTTTCCCAGGGTGTAATGGACAGGGTGCGCGCATCTTCAACTGCAATATTGGCAACCTGAGAAATCGGTACCTCGCTGCCGTAGTAATCAACCGACAGGTGATCCAGCAGACTGGGATGGGCGCGCCCGGTACGGACCTTGCCAAGCGTGCCTTTCAGGGCCTCGATACTCTTGCCCATACGATCGCGTGCATCCTTTTTTATATCATCAATCATCCCGGTATCTCCTGTGCTACCAGTGTGCCAACATTTTCCCCGGCGACAACGCGGCCCAAATGGCCCACCTCGAATATATTAAAGACACGTACCGGCATATTGTTTTCACTGCAAAGTACCATGGCCGTGGCATCCATGATCCCGAGCTTGCGCTCCAGCGCCTCATCAAAAGTCAGCCTGTCAAACAGGGTTGCATCCGCATTCGTTACCGGATCGGCAGAGTATACGCCGTCAACCTTGGTTGCCTTCAGCATGAGATCGGCCCCGATCTCGATTGCCCGCAGGCTGGCCGCCGAGTCTGTCGTGAAGAACGGGTTACCGGTACCGGCCGCAAACACCACAACACGGCCCTTTCCCAGATGACTGACGGCACGTCTACGACTGTATGACTCACAGGCCTGGCTGATCTGCAGGGCCGACATGACCCGGCAGGCAGACCCGGCCTTTTCAAGTGCGTCCTGCAGTGCGAGCGCATTGATTACCGTAGCCAGCATTCCCATGTGATCACCGGTCACGCGATCCATCCCGTTCGCCGCCAGTCCTGCGCCGCGCAGGATATTGCCACCGCCGATGACAATCCCGGTTTGCACCCCGGCGGCAGAGACGGCATGGATCTCGCTGGCGATGCGCATCATGACATCCGGGTCGATGCCGTGGCTGCCCGCGCCCATCAGGGCTTCCCCGCTGAGCTTCAAGAGTATGCGCCTGTATTGCATTCCTTGGTAATATCCTTTTATTAATCAAACGGTTGCGTTGTATTTTCGGCTGCCGCCGAAACGCCCACTATTGTCTTACTTTTCCGCCCTGATTGCCATGCAAAAAAAACGGGGCCAATGAATGGCCCCGTCGTTGACTACCCGGCTGTCCGCTGCTCGAAACCTGTTTGCTTTCGATGATCGTGGCACAGTGCCTGCCGGTCTGGTGCAATATACGGGTCAGCCACCCTTCACCTGGGCCATGACTTCAGCGGCGAAATTTTCGGTCTTCTTCTCGATACCCTCACCCAGTTCCATCCGCTCGAATCCGGCAACCCCGGCCCCGGCAGCACTCAACAACTGGCCGACCGTCTGGTCGGGGTCCTTGACAAACGCTTGCCCCAGCAGGGTGATCTCGCCCAGGAACTTGCGCATGCGTCCCTCGATCATCTTTTCAATAATGTTGTCAGGCTTGCCGCTTTCACGTGCCTGCGCGGTAAAGATATCGCGCTCCTTCGCCAGCATCTCTTCCGGCACCTGGTCATCGGAAACGCAGACCGGTCTCGGATCATGCGCCGCAATGTGCATGGCAAGGTCCTTGCCCAGCGCGGCGTCACCACCGTCAAGCTCAACCAGTACGCCAATTCGTACCCCATGACGGTAGCTGGCAATTTCACCATTGGATTCGACACGGGTGAAACGCCGTACCGTGATGTTCTCGCCGATTGTGGCAATCAGCGCCTTGCGGGCATCCTCGATGGAAGTGGCGTCACCATCCTGCAGCGGCATCGCCAGCAAACTGTCAAGATCCGCCGGGTTATCTGCCAGAACGCGTCTGGCAATCGCGGCCGCAAAGTCCTGGAAATCTTTCTTCCTGGCAACAAAGTCGGTTTCGCTATTGACCTCGACAATGGCTGCTGTGTTCCTGTCATCACTGATCTCGACAACAACGACACCCTCTGCGGCAACCCGGCCGGCCTTTTTGTCCGCCTTGGCCATACCGGTCTTGCGCAGCGCTTCTGCTGCTGCATCCAGATCACCATCGGTATCTACCAGTGCCTTCTTGCATTCCATCATGCCGGAACCGGTGCGCTCGCGCAGTTCCTTGACTTGCGCTGCTGTAATAGCCATATCGTTTAGCCTCTACTGGATACTGTGGATACTGTTTCGGTCCCCGAAGCAATCAGACCTTGTCCGCTGCGTCCGTCGGTGCTGGGGCATCGGCCGTTTCCGCAGGAACCGGCTTAACGGGATCCTCTGCAGCTACCGGCTCCGTGGTTTCGGCCGCTTCTGCAGGGGCTGGCTCAGTGGAACTCTCCGCCCCGGTGGCTGCAGCAGCCTCGACTACTGCCGCTTCTTCAGCTGCCGGTTTGCGCGGTGCGGCCTTCTTCTTGACCGTTACTTTTTTCGCCGTTTTCTTGCGGGCAGTCGTTGTTTTCGCTTTCTTCGGCGCGGCACCCTTTTCGTCGAGTTCGACAAACTCGTCATCCGAACCGGTGGCGATTTTCGCAATGCTCAGCCTGCCGGTATCCACTGCGTCTGCGCCCGCTTCTACATACAGCTTGATCGCACGAATGGCATCATCATTGCCCGGAATAACGTAATCAATACCCGCTATTGAGTTATTGGTGTCCACCACCCCGACAACCGGAATGCCCAGCTTGACGGCCTCGCTGATGGCAATCTTTTCATACCCCACATCAACAACGAACATGGCGTCCGGAATACCGTTCATGTTCTTGATACCGCCGAGACTGCGATCCAGTTTCTCCTGTTCACGCCGCAGCATCAGGCCTTCCTTTTTGCTGAGCCGTTCAAGGGAACCGTCTTCTTCCATGGCTTCCAGGCTTTTGAGTCGATTGATAGACTGGTGGACCGTCTTGTAGTTGGTCAACATGCCGCCGAGCCAGCGATGGTTGACATAGGGCATACCGCAGCGCTCTGCCTGTTCACGGACAGCCGCCTGTGCCGAACGCTTGGTACCGACGAACAGGATGCTGCCGCCGTTGGCAACCAGGCTGCTGATATAGTTCATTGCATCATTGAAAAGCGGCAGGGTCTTTTCGAGGTTGACGATGTGAATCTTGCCGCGCTCGCCGAAGATGAACGGGGCCATCTTCGGGTTCCAGTAACGGGTCTGGTGACCGAAATGCACGCCAGCCTCAAGCATCTGGCGCATGGTGACATTAGCCATTAGGTATTCTCCAGTTTTCGGGTTGGGCCTCCATGTACCCCATGACAGCAACCCGGTAGCCGGTTGACCCGACCGCCAGGCACCCTGCTGCATGTGCCGGCACATGTGCGGATTAAGTAACACATGAAAAACAGCCACCTGGACTGCTTAACAAGCCGGCCTTTATACCATACACTCCTCCCATCGGCAATATGCGAGTACCCCCTTGTCGCTGTACAGGCAAGATTAATCAGGAAGTTACATGGCAGTCTCTATCAAAACCGCTGCAGAAATCGAGAAAATGCGCATTGCCGGCCAACTGGCCGGTGAAGTGCTGCGCATGATACGCCCGCATGTCCAGCCCGGCATTACCACGGACGAACTCGACCGGATCTGCCATGACTACATCGTCAATGAACAGCAGGCCATCCCCGCCCCGCTCAACTATCGCGGTTTCCCGAAATCGATCTGCACATCCATCAACCACGTGGTGTGCCACGGCATCCCCTCCGGCAAGACCCTGAAAAAAGGTGACGCCCTGAATATCGATATCACCGTCATCAAGGACAGCTTCCACGGGGATACCAGCAAGATGTTCTTTGTCGGCGCAGCGTCCGTTGCCGGTGAACGACTGGCCCGCATCAGCCACGATTGCCTGAGAACCGGTATCGACATGATAAAACCCGGTGTACACCTCGGTGATATCGGCCACGCCATTCAGAAACACGCAGAAGCCAACCACTGCTCCATTGTGCGTGAATATTGTGGCCACGGCATCGGGCGCGGTTTCCACGAAGACCCGCAGATACTGCATTACGGGACACCCGGCACCGGGCTGGCGCTGGAACCCGGCATGACCTTCACCATAGAACCGATGGTCAATGCCGGCAAACGGCACACCAGGCTGCTGCCCGATGGCTGGACCGTGGTCACCAAGGACCACAGCCTGTCAGCCCAGTGGGAACATACGATCCTGGTCACCGGGGACGGCCATGAAGTCCTCACCTGTCTCCCGGGTGACGATATCTAGGACGATATCCAGATGGTGCAAACCACCAACGAGCGTTACGAATCCTGGTTTGATACCGGGTTGCTGGATTCACAGCTATCGGGGGCCACCGATCCACTGCCGGTATTTCGGGAATTCCTGGAACAGGGGCACTCCATACTCAAGGAGAAATTCAGCAGCAGTATCAGTGCCCCGGCGCTGATACAGGCGCGCTCCTGGCTGGTTGACCAGTTACTGGTCCGGGCATGGCTGGCGTTTATGAAGGAATACGCCGGCGTTGCCGCATTGGTAGCCGTCGGCGGCTATGGACGCAGCGAATTAATGCCGGGATCGGATATCGACCTGCTCGTCCTGCTGCCTGACGACGCTGATGACCGGCTCAACCCCGGGCTCGAATCACTGCTTACCTTTCTGTGGGACATCGGCCTCGAGGTCGGGCACAGCGTCAGGACGATCGATGACTGTGTAGAACAGTCACTTGCGGATATCACCGTTGCCACCAACCTGATGGAGGCAAGGCTGCTGACAGGCGCTGCCGGCCTGTTTGACAGGATGTGCAGCAACGTCGCGCCCGATGCCATCTGGAACAGCCGGGATTTTTTCGAGGCCAAGCACCGGGAACAGACCGCCAGGCACCTGAAATATAACGATACCGCCTATAGCCTGGAACCCAACATCAAGGAAGGACCGGGCGGCCTGCGTGATATCCAGATGATCGCCTGGGTCACCAACCGCCATTTTGGCACCGACTCGCTCGAGGAGCTCGTCAGTCACAGCTTTCTTACCCGTGATGAATTCCACACACTCGTCGAAGGGAGGAATTTTCTCTGGGAGATTCGCTTTGCGCTGCATTCCCTGACCGGTCGCGGCGAGGACCGCTTGCTGTTTGATTACCAGAGGACGATTGCAGAGCAGTTCGGATTCCATGACTCGGCAGACCAGCTGGGCGTCGAAGCCTTTATGAAACAGTATTACCGGTCCGTCATGGAATTGAGCCGTCTGAACGAGATGCTGCTGCAGCTGTTCCAGGAGGAAATCCTGCTACCGGGAGATTCTGTCGAAATCATCCCGCTGAATAACCGCTTCCAGGTCCGCAGCGGCTTCATCGAAATGACCAACCGTTCGATATTCCGGAACTACCCGTTCGCCCTGCTGGAAATCTTCCTGCTGCTCGAGCAGAACCCGGAGCTGAAAGGCGTCCGGGCGGATACCATCCGCGCCATTCGCGAACACCGGCACCTGATAGATGATGACTACAGGAAAGACATACGTTCCCGCAGTCTGTTCATGGAGATCATCCGCCAGCCCAGGGGCGTCACCCATGAACTGCGGCGCATGAACGACTACGGCATCCTCGCTGCCTACCTGCCGGTATTCGAAAAAATAACCGGCCTGATGCAATACGACCTGTTTCACGCCTACACCGTGGATGAACACATTATGTTCGTTGTCAGGAACCTGCGCCGGTTTACTCTGCCGGAATACGCGGACGAATTGCCTCTGTGCAACAAGGTCATGGCAACCATACCAAAACCCGAATTGCTGTATATTGCCGGCCTGTTTCACGATATTGCCAAGGGACGTGGCGGCGACCATTCAGAACTCGGCAGCGAGGATGCGCGCCGGTTCTGCTCGTTGCATGACCTGAGCGAGTACGATACCAGCCTGGTCGAATGGCTGGTCAGGCAACACCTGCTGATGTCATCCACCGCGCAGCGTCAGGACATCAGTGACCCGGTCGTGGTCAACCGCTTCGCCCGCATTGTCGAGAACCCGGTGCGGCTGGATTACCTGTACTTGCTGACCGTTGCCGACATCCGCGGCACCAGCAGTGAACTCTGGAATACCTGGAAAGACGCGCTGCTGAGGCAGCTCTACTACAACACCCGCCGCGCATTCCAGCGCGGACTGGAAGACCCGCTGGAGCGGGCCGAAAAGATCCTGCAGATACAGCAGGAGGCCCGGCAACGGCTTGCAGACAGTACGCCATCTGCCGGACAGCCCGAGCGGTTATGGGAAACCCTGGATGATGAATACTTTTTACGGCATAGCGCCGAACAGGTTGCGCGCCATGTGCAACTACTGGATGGCAGGCCCGGAACCGAAAACTGCATCGTGGATACGCGCGCCGTGTCCGCGCACGGCAGTACCGAGATCTTTCTCTATACCCGCGCACAAGACGGGCTGTTTCCGATGATCACGGCCGTGCTCGAGCAACTTGGCCTCAATATTGTGGATGCCGGTATCATTACTACCGCGGACGGCTACATCCTGGATACCTTTCACGTTCTCGAGGCCTCCGGTGAACCGGTAGATAACGCGTTACGCATCGAGGAAATCCGCGCTGCACTGCTACAGGAAATCACCCGTGGCGCCCAGGGTGAATGGCACGTGTCGAGACGCATGCCGCGCCAGTACCGTCACTTCCCCATCAAGACACGTATCGAGTTCAAGCAGGACCCGGATGACCGGCGCACCATCATGGAACTGATAACAGCTGACCACCCCGGGCTGTTGTCCCAGGTTGGCCAGGCATTTACCGAGTGCGGTGTCCGGCTGTTGAATGCACGCATCACCACGCTCGGGTCACGCGTCGAGGATACCTTCGATATTACCGACCTGAATGACCAGCCGCTGACAGATGCCGACCAGATCGCCTGCCTGGAGAATGCCCTGCACAAGCATCTTGGCAGTGATGCCGGTACCCAGACATCATTCGCCATATAGGCAACACCCGGCCGCAAATCACTTTCCCCGCGGGGCGCGGGTCCTACGTGGGGCACGGATACCAATCGAATGGTAGGACCGGCCCCCGGCCGGGAATGCATTTCCCCGCGGGGCGCGGGTCCTACCGGCCTGGTGCCTGCTCGATCAGCTCGATGGCATTGCCGTCATAGTCCCGACAAAACAGCGCACGCCGTCCGGACCGGCTCAGGGTGTAGCCGATACCCTGCTCTTCGAGCCGCGCCCTGAAGCCATCCAGATCATCGACGGTCATCGCAAAATGCCGGTCCCGGCCACCGTGTTCGGAAACCACCCCGCTGTCAGCCGGATCGGGCAGTTCCAGCAGGTGAATCTGCTGCGCGCCAACCTGCAGCCAGGCCCCGGGGAAATCCAGGTCCGGCCGGCTGTCGTCAACCGCTATCCCGAGTATTCCATGGTAGAAGTCCAGCGCCCGCACGCTATCGGCAACCAGCAGGCTCACGTGATGCATTGACAACACCCGGCTCACGGGGTTTCGCCCGCGTGGATACGGGCTGCGATGACAGCCGCCATAATGATCATGCCACCACCAATCCATTCCCTCACCAGCACTACCTCGTTGGTCAGCCACATGGCTGACAGCGCTCCGATGACCAGTTCAAACAGCAGGATGATAGCCGAACGGTGAATTGGCATGCGGGTCACGCCGTACTGCACGGTGACTGTCATGACCAGAAACCCGCACAGCCCCAGCAGTACCGCGTACCACAGGGTAGCGGGGCTGGCTTCCGGAGTGCCGGCACCTGCAACCACAATCCAGGCAACAGCAACCAGCACCACACCGACCCAGCTGCTGACCGACTTGACCCAGATACCGACCACCTGCATCTTGCGCATCTTTATATGACTCGTGTGGTTTCTGGATACAGTTTGTTGTCATGACAACCGCTCCCGGGAACTGCGCGAACTCTTTATGCTGGTTCTGCCAGGCTGTTCCGTAATGTCCGTAAAAATGAGAAT
>JAUVNM010000244.1 GCA_030599705.1 Gammaproteobacteria bacterium | reverse complement strand
GACCAGGTCCTCGTCCCAGACGTGCCCCATCTCCTTGCCCTGCTCCTCCGGCTTGATGGCCTTTGATAGCCAGCGAATCAGGAGAAAGCAGGCAATAATACCGGCAACGGTCGGGACAATGATGTACCAGTTCCAGAAGCCGCTGGTGAAATCAGCCATGGGATTTCTCCTTGGAAAGTTTTTCTGTTGAAGCCGGCTCGTCCTCGTTGAACGGGATGTTGGCGGCCTCGTTAAAATCCTGCTTGCGCTTGCCACTCCAGGCCCACAGGACGATACCGATGAATGTCACCATCACCACCACCGTCCAGATTGCTTCAATTAACGTGAAATCCACACATCATCTCCGGGTCTTGATCGCCAGGCCCATGTTCTGCAGGTAGGCAATCATGGCATCCATCTCGGTCTTGCCTTCCAGTGCCTGCGGCGCACCCGCGATCTGCTCGTCCGTGTAGGGCGCTCCCAGCATGCGCAACACCTCCAGCTTCCGGGTGATGTGGGTGGCATCCGCCGGCGTCTCTTCCAGCCACGGGTAGCCCGGCATGATGGACTCGGGCACCACGTCGCGCGGATTGATCAGGTGTACGCGGTGCCACTCGTCACTGTAACGGCCGCCGACCCGGTGCAGGTCCGGCCCGGTACGCTTCGAGCCCCACAGGAACGGCCGGTCATAGACGAATTCACCGGCCACCGAGTAATGCCCGTAACGCTCCGTTTCCGCCCGGAACGGCCGGATCATCTGGGAGTGACACAGGTAACAGCCCTCGCGCACGTACACGTCCCGTCCGGCCAGTTGTAATGGCGTATACGGCTCCAGGCCATCTACCGGTTGCGTTGTTGAATGCTGGAAGAACAGCGGCACAATCTGTACCAGGCCACCGATCGACACCACGATGATGATCAGCGCAATCATCAGGCCGATGTTTGTTTCGATCTTTTCATGTCCAGTTGCCATGGTCGCCTCCTTAATGAGCCGCGGCGGGCACCGGGATGGTGGCCGTGGCCGGCTTGGCGCCGGCGATGGTCTTCCAGATATTCCAAACCATCACCAGGGTACCAAACAGGAAGCATACCCCCCCGAGGAAACGCACAATGAAGTAGGGGTGCATGGCCTGTACCGACTCCACGAAGCTGTAGGTCAGGGTGCCGTCGGCATTGGTTGCGCGCCACATCAGTCCCTGCATGATGCCCGCCACCCACATCGAGGAAATGTACAGCACGATACCGACGGTTGCTGCCCAGAAATGCAACTCGACCAGCTTCAGGCTGTACAGCTCGCGATTGAACAGTCGCGGTATCAGGTAGTACATGCTGCCCATGGTAATCAGTGCCACCCAGCCGAGTGCACCGGAATGCACGTGACCGATGGTCCAGTCGGTGTAATGCGACAGCGCATTCACCGTCTTGATGGCCATCATCGGCCCCTCGAAGGTGGACATGCCGTAGAAGGAAATCGAGACAATCAGCAGGCGCATTACCGGGTCGATGCGCAGCTTCTCCCAGGCACCGGACAGTGTCATGATGCCGTTGATCATGCCGCCCCAGGAGGGTGCCAGCAGGATCAGTGACATGATCATACCCAGCGTTTGCGTCCAGTCCGGCAGCGCCGTGTAATGCAGGTGATGCGGCCCGGCCCAGATATAGGTAAAGATCAGCGCCCAGAAATGCACTACCGAGAGGCGGTAGGAATACACCGGGCGCCCGGCCTGCTTGGGCACGAAGTAGTACATCATGCCGAGAAACCCGGCGGTCAGGAAGAACCCCACGGCGTTATGGCCGTACCACCATTGCACCATGGCGTCCTGCACCCCGGCATAGGCGGAATAGGACTTGAACAGGGAGACCGGCACGGCGGCGCTGTTGAAGATATGCAGTATGGCGACGGTTAATATGTAGGCGCCGAAGAACCAGTTGGCGACATAGATGTGCGGTATTTTTCGTTTGACAATGGTACCGAAAAACACCACGGCGTAAGCCACCCACACCAGCGTGAGCAGAATATCGATCGGCCATTCCAGCTCCGCATATTCCTTGCTGGAGGTGATCCCCAGCGGCAGCGTGATGACCGCCGATAAGATGACCGCCTGCCAGCCCCAGAAGGTAAAGGCGGCGAGACCGTCACTGAACAGGCGCACATGACAGGTCCGTTGCACCACGTAATAAGACGTTGCAAACAGCGCAGACCCGCCGAATGCAAAGATCACGGCATTGGTATGCAGCGGACGCAGGCGACCGAATGTCAGCCACGGGATATCGAAATTCAGCACCGGCCATGCCAGTTGCGCAGCGATGAGGACACCCACCAGCATGCCGATAACACCCCAGACCCGGGTCATGATGGCGAACTGCCGAACCACTTTGTAGTTATAGGTTTGCTGATCGGCCATACCGACCTCCCTGAAGCAGATGAAAAATATTCGCCGGCTAGCGGGTTAGACCCGGCTCGAGACCCATCCCCCACAACAGGGCGGTAATGGCCAGCAAGGCCACAAACGCCACCAGGCCAACACCCAGCACGGCACTCGAAAACAGGAAACCGCGGTCCTCGGAGACACCCATCATAATGGGAACGCCGGTGTACAGCAGAAAGACGGTATAGGCCAATGCCGGGAGACCCATCACCATGTTGAGCCATAGCACCGGATACAGCTCCGTGATGCCGATCAGAAACAGCGGGGTGGCCGTGTAGGCCGCAAGTACCACGCACTGTGACAGCGGCACATCGGCACCGTAGGTCTCGCCCATCCAGTGGATCATCCAGCCCATGGAATAGACACCGACAATCATGGCCAGATAGTACAGCACGGCAATGGTGCCGGCACTTTGTATGGTGAGTTTTACCGGGTCACCGGCGCCGATCTGCCAGCCGAACTGGGTAGTACCGATGAAGCCGGAAAGTGCGGGGATGATGGCAAGCAGCATGACATGCCTTGCATAACACTTGCCGAGGGTGCATTCATCATCGCGGATGGCGACCCACTCGCGTTTCGGATTAACGAACAGGCCCCAGACATGTTGTAGCACCATCGATGAATCCCCCCTTGTTGTCACCGGGACGGCTAGTCTCCAGTGTACCAGCCGGCGTGTCAATACCTCACCAGACTACCAGGCGTTTGCAGCCAGTGCCGCCGGCAACAGCCCTTCACGAGAGGCATAGTTTCAGCGCACCTCTCGTGATACCATCCAAAAAATTTCATGGCGGCAAGTGCTTGCCGCCCGTTTGCACATTCGCAGCATTATTCAGGACATGCTCAGAGGGCAATTTTATCTGGATCAAGCACCGTAACATCGATGCCGCATCCGTACCCCCGGGGCTGTCACCTGTACCAAGGTACTACCCTGCCGCCACCCGGCCGGTATTCCATCGGCTGATCGGCACCGCCTGTCAGATTCCGCTGTTGTTCCTGTTTTTCCGGTTAAAAAGACCCTTATAATCAGGGTCATGAAAATGCACGCTGGATTTACCCTGGTTGAATTGCTGATCACTATTGTCATCGCGACCATCCTGGTCGCACTGACGGTGCCGGCATTTCACACCTTCGTGCAGAACAACCGGATCACCGCCCAGGTCAATGAACTGGTGACTGCACTGACGCTGACGCGCAGCGAGGCCGTCAAGCGCAAGCAGACGGTCTCGATCTGCAGCAGTTCGGATGTCAGCACCTGTACGGGCAACTGGAACCAGGGCTGGATTATCTTTACCGACGACAACAGCAATGGCGCTGTGGATGCCGGCACTGACGTGGTCCTGCGTGTCTGGGAGGG
>JAUVNM010000198.1 GCA_030599705.1 Gammaproteobacteria bacterium | reverse complement strand
CGGAGAAGCTGTGTATCAGCCCGAAGACGACCAGCACCTACCGTTACCGGCTGTTTGAAAAGCTGGGTGTGGCTAATGATGTTGCCCTGACGCGCTGGGCAATTCGCAATGGTGTGGTCAACGAAGGTAGCGTCCTGGATACCGGCCCGTCCTGACAGTAGTCCGGATTGCAAGCTAATACAATAATATAATCAGTAAGATAGAACTCAATAATAACCTTGTTTCGAGTGCACTTGTAAAGCGCCCGCTGAATTAGCCGGGCGGGCTGGTATTCGGCGCTGATAGCCTATACATTGCGAACACGTGCTGGCCCCAAAACCTTCGCATCAATCCGCAATTATCACCTTGATAGAGCACTAGATGTTAACGACGAACACGGCCGCATTCGACCCTGACTGCAGAGACTGTCCGCGCCTTGCTGATTTCCTGGACCAGACTGGCCAGCAACACCCGGATTACCACGCACGGCCGGTTGCCCCCTTTGGCGACCCCGATGCCCGGCTGCTGATCGTCGGACTGGCGCCCGGCATGCATGGCGCCAATGCGACAGGGCGCCCCTTCACCGGTGACTACGCGGGAATCCTGTTATACCAGACCCTGTTTGATTTCGGTTTCAGCAACAAGCCGGAATCGGTTGCTCTCGACGACGGGCTCGAACTTTCAAACTGCCGCATTACCAATGCAGTAAAATGCCTGCCCCCGCAGAACAAACCCCAACTGGATGAGATAAGACAGTGCAACAGCTTCCTGAAACACGAGCTGGATTCCCTGCCGGACCCCGCCGTGATTATCGGGCTCGGGAAAATAGCGCATGATGCTGTAGTGCGCGCATTCAATCTGCGTCTATCCGCCTTTACATTCGGTCACGGAAATATTCACGAACCGGAGAACGGACGCATCATGGTCGACTCCTATCACTGCAGTCGCTATAACACCCAGACCCGGCGCCTGACCCCGGCCATGTTCAGCGAAATTTTTGTTACTGCCACGCAGCTGCTTGGCAACGCGGATAGCCAGGTTTGATAGCGCAGACTACCTGACGCTCACGGGCCTTTTCATGCCAGAACGAAACCCCGCATTTGATGCCGCTGATTTCATCAAAACCCTGACGACCCGGCCAGGGGTATACCGCATGCTCGATGCGGCGGGCACCGTGCTGTATGTCGGCAAGGCACGCAACCTCAGGAAACGGGTTCCCAGCTACTTCAGGCGCAGCGGGCTCTCCACCAAGACCCGCTCACTGGTGGAACAGATCGCCGGCATCGAGATTACGGTTACCCACACGGAAAACGAGGCACTCCTGCTTGAAAATAACCTCATCAAGCAGCTCAAGCCGCGTTACAACGTCTTGTTGCGCGATGACAAGAGTTACCCTTATATATACCTGTCAACCATGCAGAAATATCCCCGGCTGGCCATTCATCGTGGCGCCAGGCGCAAAAAGGGGCGTTATTTCGGCCCGTATCCCAGCGCCAGATCGGTCCGTGAGAGTCTTCACCTGCTGCAAAAACTCTTCAGGGTCCGGCAATGCGAGGACAGTTTCTTCAGTAACCGTTCCCGGCCGTGCCTTCAGTACCAGATCAAGCGCTGCAGCGCACCCTGCGTGGGGTACCTGTCACCGGATGACTACGCCATCGATGTCAGGGACACCATTCTGTTTCTGGACGGGAAAAACACTGCGGTCATCGACGGCCTGGCCGAGCGCATGGAGACGGCCTCTGGCGCACTGGATTATGAGCAGGCTGCCGGTCTTCGCGACCAGATCGCAAGTCTGCATCACGTCCAGGAGAAACAGTACGTCAGCAATGAAAAGGGGGATCTCGATATTGTTGCCTGCGCCACTGACAAGGGCTATGCCTGCATCCAGGTTTTCTATGTGCGTGGCGGGAGAAATCTGGGTAACGCAGCTTTCTATCCAAAAACACCGGCAGACACCAGCAAAGAGACCATCCTGTCGGCCTTCATCACCCAGTACTACCTTGGCAGGAACATGCCGAACGAGGTGCTGCTGAACCATGCACCCGAAGACCTGGCGCTGTTGCAGGAAGTGCTGGGCAGTGATGCCGGCCACAAGGTCAGGTTGACCGTCAATGTGCGCGGTGAGCGTGCCCGCTGGGTTGGCCTGGCAACCAGTAATGCGGAACATGCACTGGCGACATACCTGAATACCCGCAGGGGCTACGCTCTCAGGCTCCAGGAACTACAGGGTGCACTGGAGCTGGCGGAAGCACCGGAACGCATGGAATGCTTTGATATCAGCCATACACGGGGCGAGTCGACGGTTGCATCTTGCGTTGTATTTGGTATCGAAGGGCCATTAAAATCCGACTATCGCCGGTTTAACATCAAGGGCATTCAGCCGGGAGACGATTATGCCGCCATGGGGCAGGCACTCAGTCGCCGCTACACCAGGCTGATGAAGGGGGAGGGCAAGCTGCCCGACCTGTTGTTTATAGATGGCGGCAAGGGCCAGCTCTCTGCAGCACGGCGTGTTCTCGATGAACTGCAGGTGGCCGGTGTTGAACTCGTCGGCATTGCCAAGGGAGCCGGCAGAAAACCCGGCCTGGAAACCTTGCACCTTGCCGGAAGCGGCCGGGAAAAACACCTGTCCCCGGATTCACCGGCGCTGCACCTGATTCAGCAAATCCGGGATGAGGCGCACCGGTTTGCCATCACCGGCCATCGCCAGCGGCGCGCGCAGACACGCAAGACGTCGCCACTGGAACAGGTGTCCGGTATTGGCCCGAAACGCCGGCAGCAGCTGTTGAAACAGCTCGGTGGACTCCGGGAAGTTGCACGTGCCGGCGTGGACGACCTGTCAATGGTGAAGGGAATTAACCGGGCGCTGGCGCAACAGATTTATGATGCATTTCACAACGATTTGGCATAGGCACGACATTGAACTGGAACATACCGAACAGCCTGACATTATTCCGGATCATCCTGATCCCGGTTTTTGTGCTCGTATTCTATGCGCCATTCGGATGGTCAAACCTGTTGAGTACAGCCATTTTCGGAATTGCTGCCCTGACTGACTGGCTGGACGGATACCTGGCCCGGCGCCTGAAGCAATCCTCCGTCTTCGGCGCGTTCCTCGATCCGGTCGCCGACAAACTCATGGTTGCCGTTGCCCTGGTGGTACTGGTCCAGGACAACCCGACCATCCTGTTTACCATCCCGTCCGCCATCATAATCGGACGCGAGATCGCCATATCGGCGTTGCGGGAGTGGATGTCAGAGATCGGTGAGCGCACCAAGGTGGCCGTATCGATTATCGGCAAGATCAAGACCACCGCCCAGATGGTGGCCATCCTGTTGCTGCTCTATAAAATCCCCCTCGGCATTTTCCCTACACATGATATCGGGATGTTCCTGCTATACATTGCCGCCATCCTGACGCTCTGGTCCATGGTGGCCTATATAAAAGCGGCCTGGCCCATACTGACGGGTAATTCAACCTCCAATCAATAACCTGGCGCTTGACAGGCGGGCACCTGACGATAAAATGATTGGTTATACCTGCGGGAATAGCTCAGTTGGTAGAGCACAACCTTGCCAAGGTTGGGGTCGCCAGTTCGAATCTGGTTTCCCGCTCCATATCAAATGTCCCGAACCCCGGCGAATTCGTCGGGGTTCTTGCATCGGGGCACCGGTACGTTTCCGGCCACGGCTGAGTGGCAGAGTGGTTATGCAGCGGCCTGCAAAGCCGTGGACAGCGGTTCGATTCCGCTCTCAGCCTCCATTTTAACCCCCTGATTTACCTGAATATCTACCTGCAATAACAATCGCTTATCCGGGCTTCTACCAAACGACTTGAGAAGGAGGTCAAGCAAGCGCTTGAACACCGCCTACCGCCTCAAAGAGTCCTTCGGCCAGCTCTGGGACTATCAGCGCTACGCCGCATCAGGAAGCCGGATTCCGCCTGGCACAGTAGGTAATCCAAGCGCACGGTAAAACTCCTGTGCCCCTAGCATTCCACGAGATGAGTGTCCAATATCAGGTACTTCGACCAATCGCCATTTGAATTGCCAGCCGCGTTGAGCTGCGATGTCTCTTGCCATTCGAAATATTTTCCGACCACGATCCAGTCGGTTGATACCCTGGCGCATTGCGGCTTTATTTTTTATCAGATTTTTTCCTTTAGTATCCTCCCGGCCAAGATAAATCGTAATGGGCAATGAAAGGTAGTTTTTAAGATTCTGTTGAGCCTCCGCTGGTGGAAATACACCGCCAAATCCATACGGCGCAGGCTCGTTGAGCAGTGGAGCCACATAGACCGATGGATTCGCAATTATGATGCAGTTGACGTCTGGAGGTGGTGAATAGGCTGAAATTCTTGACAGAAATTGTCCACCGGCGGAGTGACCGAACAGGTATACCTTCGCATCCCGGCTTCCCGCTTCTTTTCTGGCCAATGCAAGAAGATCATGCAGTACAGGTGCAGTCCACCGTGATTCGGGCTGGACCTTGCCCTCGCG
>JAUVNM010000228.1 GCA_030599705.1 Gammaproteobacteria bacterium | reverse complement strand
GGGGCAGCAATTACTCAAGCAGATGGGGTTTGGATGAATTGCTTTTTTTCACCAAGGAATGGTGCAGGGATATGAGATCGCCTGGGCGGTGTTTTGTAGGAGCGAGCTTGCTCGCGAACCGAATTTTCTGGCCACCGCATTCGCCAGCAAGCAGGCTCCTGCAATCACGGCTTCAATTTTGTGGGACAGCAATGGTTGATAATGAATTACACAGGAGCAGACCAATGAAAACTGGAATACAAATACAGTTCCTGCTGCTCGCCTGGGCCATGGGTGGCGTGGTACACGCCGTGGACTACCGGGCCTATGCACCGGTAGTGAACGTAGAACCGGTCATCGAAACCCGCTATAAGCCGGTCTCGCGCCGGGTGTGCACGGAACCGGATGCCGCGGCGCGGGAATTCAATGCGGTCGCGGCGACCATCGGTGAGGATATCCGTCGCCAGGCTCGCTTGTGGCAGCAACAGCAGCGCTGCCGGACCGTCACGGAACAACGTGCTCACAAAGACATTAGCGGTTACCGGGTGACCTACCGCTATGGCGGAGAGACGGAAACCACGTGGCTGTCCTACGACCCCGGTGAGCAGATGCCGGTGAATGTCAACCTGTCGCCGCTGCATTGATGGCCGAATGAATTCGGCCCTACAATGATGGTACGCCACTGGCTGAATATATTCGGCCCTGCAATGCAATCATCTGTAGGGTCGAATTCATTCGACCAGCAGAAGAACCAAGCAGTCAATCACGAAAACTCACCCGCAGCAGCGTCCCACCTATGGAGCTGGCACTAATCGCCAGTTGCCCGCCATACACTGCAATAATCTCGCTGGCCATACTGAGGCCGAGGCCCTGGCCGGGAACCGACTCGTCCATGCGCCTGCCGCGCTGCAGGACGGTATCGATCTGGCCCGTGGCTATGCCGGGGCCGTCGTCCTCGATACGGATCTCGATGCCGGCGCCGTGCTGGTCCGTCTGCACACCCACCCGCACCGCACGGCGGCAGTACTTGTAGGCGTTCTCCAGCAGGTTGCCGAGGATCTCCGTCAGGTCGGCCTCGTCTCCCGTGAAGGTGGTGGACGGGTCCAGCTCCAGCTCAACCGTCACCGGTTTCCCCCGGTACACCTTGTCAAGCGAACGCACCAGCCGTTCCACCACCGTGCCGACCGGCACCGGTCTGGCCAGGGTGGTGCGGCCGGAGACGGCGGCGCGCTGTAATTGATGGCTGATGATTTCATCCATGCGCTCCACCTGTTCCCTGACCAGGGCGTGTCCGGCATCCGGGGCGTCGTCGCTGCCACTATTACCTGATTGACCGGACTGCAAAATCGCCAGCGGCGTCTTCAGGCTGTGGGCGAGGTCATCGAGGCTGTTGCGGTAACGGATCTGCACCGCCTTGCCGTGCTCGATCAGCGAATTCAGGCTGGAGGTCAACCCGGTGAGTTCCCTCGGGTAGCGACCGTCCAGACGCTCGGCGCGGCCCTTTTTGATCTGCTGCAGGTCATGGGTAACCGTGCGCAGCGGCCGCAGGCCCCAGCGCAGGATGGCCCCCTGCGCCAGCAGCAGCACCAGCGCCATGCCGCCGAGCCAGCGCCACAGGGTGGAACGGAAGCTGTCGATCTCCGCCTGGAACACCGTGGTGTCTTCCGCCACGGTGAACGTGTACAGCGCCTCCGCACCGGCATCGTCTTCCCAGGCAACGCCAAACGCGAGGGCATACAGTTGCAGGCCCGCACGGGCCAGCCGGCTGAAGCGGCGTTCACCGGGCCGTTGCCGATCGGTCATGTCAATGTCGCGCCCGGTCAGGGAGCCGGAGTGCCACAGCGGGTCCCCGCTGGCGCCGGCAATGAGGGCATAGAGGCCGGAGTCCGGTTTCGAGAAGCGCGGTTCCGGCAGCTCCGCTGGCGGGATCATGCGGCCGTTTTCATCTTCATCCGCGGCGGCGAGCAGGGCGTAGATATGCGACTGCAGGCGCTCCTGCATGGCGGCCTCGGCACTGACACGAAACGCCTTGTCGAGTGCCAGGCCGGTCGCACCGAGGAAACCGGCCAGCACCAGGGACGCGGCCAGCAGCAGTCGACTGTGCAGCGAATGCATCAGCCGGTGTTGGCTTCCAGCCGGAACCGGTAGCCGCGGCCACGCAGGGTTTCGATGGGGCTGATGGTGTTGTCCGGGTCGAGCTTGCGGCGCAGGCGCCCGATGAACACTTCCAGTACGTTGCTGTCGCGGTCGTAATCCTGCTCGTAGAGGTTGTCCGTCAGTTCGGTCTTGGAGATGACTTCACCGGCATGCAGCATCAGGTACTCCAGCACCCGGTACTCGAAGGCCGTCAGTTCCACGGGATTGCCCGCGACCGTGATGGCCTGTTTCCCGGTATCCAGCGAGATCGGTCCGCAGTCCAGCACCGGTTTCGACCAGCCGGAGGCGCGGCGCAGCAGGGCATTCAGGCGCGCCTCGAGTTCCTCGAAACGAAACGGCTTGACCAGGTAATCATCGGCGCCGGTCTCCAGGCCATCCACCTTGTCCTGCCAGTTGCCCCGGGCCGTCAGTATCAGGATCGGGAAATGTTTGTCGCGGGCGCGCAGCTGGCGGATCAGCTCGATACCCGACAGCTTCGGCAGCCCGATATCGATGATCGCCAGGTCGAGCGGATATTCCTCTCCGTAGTAGAGTCCTTCCTCACCGTCGGCCGCCACATCGACGACATAGCCGCTGCCACGCAGGCGGTCCCGCAGTTGCTCGCGCAGGCGGGTTTCGTCTTCGACAACCAGGATATGCATGGCTCAGCGTTTGCGTTTGTTATTCTTCCCGGTACCGCCATCGACCTGGATGCGCTTGACGCGCCCGTCGTGTGTCAGGATCCGGATGTGGTGGACCTTGCGGCCGTCGACGCGGGTGGTCTCCGCAGACAGTACCTTGCCGTTGTACCGCTGCCGTGCCTGCGCGACCGCCTCGTCCAGGCTGATGCCGCCGTTGCCGCCATGGTCGCGTTGCGCGACCAGCAGGTGATGGTGATACGGAGCGGCCGCTACCGGGCCAGTGGCCAGTAACAGGAGCAACCAGCCGGTAAGCAGCCGTCCGCTAGTCATCGGTTGGTGTGCAACGCCGTATCAGATCCCGTTGACCGGAGACACCTTGACGCGCACCCGGATATGCTTGCCCGGGTGTTCCGTGGTCTGCGTGTAGTAGGTCTGCCCCTCATAGCGGTATTTTACACGATAGCCCACCAGTTGCCGCTCCTGTTCATAGCGGTCAACAGTCTCGCAGCGTTTCACGTGTTCCACCACGGGCCGTTGCCGGCGGTGCGAGTCATGGTAGTTGTGCCCGAGCGAGGCGCCGAGCAGCGTACCGGCCACGGTCAGCGCGGTCTTGCCGCGCCCCCGGCCCAGCTCGTTGCCGACAAACCCGCCGATCACACCACCGGCAATCGGGGCGATATAGTTGCCATGCCCGCGGTGGTTGCGGGTGACCCGTTCCGTCCAGCACTCGGTTACCGGCTGTGCCACTTCAACGGTTTCATACAGCGGCTTGGCATCGATGACCCTGGCCTTGCTGATAAATCCATGTCCTGAAACGGCCGCCCCGGAAAATACCAGTGCCGAAATCCCGAGTGTCAATCCAGTCAGTATGCGTTTCATTGTCTGTCTCCTGTTGCTGTGGTTGTGTACCCATGATTCACAGTCAGGATAGGCAATGTTCGCTGAATACAGGCTGAACAGGTGCTGCAGATTTATATAACATAGTCGCAGGCGCGACCTTGTCCGCAAATACGCATCAATGCCCCATCGGGTCATTCCACTCTGGCAGCAGGACAATGCAGTTCGGGTTCTCCCCATTCTCCACGAAGGTGTCGATGGTATCCACGACCTTCTCGGTATTCATATCGACGACGGTGAGCGAGCCCTCGCTCATGCCGGGCAGGTTGATGAACGAGTTCTGCACAATGGCGTAGCGGCCGTCTTTTGTAAATGCGACATGGTGTGCACCTTCACCGGCCTTG
>JAUVNM010000051.1 GCA_030599705.1 Gammaproteobacteria bacterium | reverse complement strand
TGAAGCCGATGTCCCTGACAAGGGGGTGGCTGCCGCGAATACCGGATTGCATGACGCAATAGTCTGTCCGGTCACTCGGGGTCCAGGGTAATTTCTCAAGACCGTTGGCCGCAGGGATGCGGCCATCGAGCGTACAGGGAAGTATTTACAGCGGGTCTTGAGAAATTACCCTGGACCTCGAGTAACCTTGCTCGACAGGTGCAACCCACTCGATCAGGGGAAGTGCTTATCATACAACCCGGTGTTTGGCTGCTATGATGGGCTAATACGATAAATGATCCACTGCGGCAGATAAATGGAACCGATTATTCCCCCGATACGCAATGCGGCCCGCGCACTGATCCGGCAGGACAATCATATCCTGCTGCTGCGCAAGGACGGATATGAGGAAGGAGAACGGTTTGCACTGCCGGGAGGTGGTCAGGATCCCGGGGAGACCCTGGAACAGGCACTGAATCGTGAGTGCGTGGAGGAAATCGGCACCCGGGTAGCTATCCACGATCTTGTCTACGTGGCGGACTATTTCAAGCCGCGGGACACAACTCCCCGCAGCACGCGCCATCTTGTCGAGTTTCTGTTCACATGCACGGTTCCCGATAACTATGCTCCCGTAAACGGCCAGCATCCGGACAAGCACCAGGTGGAGGTGGTTTGGGCCAGGCTGGACGAGCTCGGGAAGTTGCCACTTTATCCGCGGTCACTGGCCCCGTACCTGGGGGAATCCAGGGAGAGTGCGGGCACTGTCTATCTGGGGACCCTCGACTGGTAATGAGAATTCCGAAGAATATACACAATAATCTGCGTTTCCTGATTGCCGAGGTCGGGTCCCAGGTCTCCAGCCTGCAGGCCTATCTCGACACCCCCTCGGCAAGTGTTGCCCGGCGCATCCTCGATCGCAGCGGTTATGCCTATAATCTCATGCTGCGGATACACGACAGCTGCCACCATCAGGCCATCAAGGCCGGTGAATCAGGCGCAGATGCAGCTTCGCTCCGGGCCATTGAATCCATTGCGACCGACCTGGAACGTATCACCGGGTTGTGCCGTGAATGTATCCAGCAACTGGACCAGCTGCAATACCGGCGTTGTCCCTGCGCCGCTACCTGTACATGCATGCTGGGCAGGATCAGCAGGGGTATTGACCGGATTGAACATGCGATCCGTCGAAACGACACCGGGCTGGCCCTCAAGATCGGCAGGATCAAGCCGCGCCTGGACAAGGCCAGTCGCAAACTGGTGAAAAAATACACGGCGGGACTGAAGCGCAGGAAACGTGCGGCCGACCTGGTGACCGGGATGTTCCTGGCCCATGGCATCGAGCAAATGGGAGATTCCATGCTCAATATCAGCGAAGCCATTATTTCCGCCAACCTGGGACAGCCAATCAACATTGACCGCTACCATTCCCTGCGTGCATCAATTGAACAGCTGGATACGGCAAATAATCATTCAGACCTGGTGGTCGAGCCGATCGCGGAAACCCGTTCCGGCAGCGGTATTTCCGGAATCAGCACAACGGGGCAGGAGGACAGCGGTTTTGTAGCCATCTACAAGGATGGCAAGAAGCACAAGTTGCGGAAGGAGCGCAGGGGCCTGAAAAGCTGGCAGGAAATATACCCGGGTCTGGCGCCGAAGATTCTTTCCTACCATAAGCGCGGTCAGTCCGCCGCGTTACTGATTGAACATCTGGCCGGGCTGACATTCGAGCAGATATTACTGCATGAGCCGCCGCGGTTGCTCAGGCAGACCCTGAAGCAGTTGAATCGCACCCTGGGAAAGGTATGGCGCGAGACGCGTACCGGCAAGCCGGTATCCGCCGGTTACATGCGGCAGCTCTCGAAGCGCCTGGAAGAGGTGTACACCATCCACCCGGATTTCCGGCAGGAAGACAGCCGTATCTGTGGCAAGTCCATTCCCTCGTTTGGTAAATTGCTGAAGCAGGCACACAGTCTCGAAGCCGGAATCCGGGCGCCTTTCTCAGTATATATTCACGGCGACTTCAATGTGGACAACATTATCTACGACCCGCTGGAGAAAAAAATCAATTTCATTGACCTGCATCGTTCGCGTCACATGGACTATGTACAGGACGTGTCGGTTTTCATGGTGTCCAGTTACCGCCTGCAGGTCTTCGATGCGCCACTGCGCAGACGTATCCTGATGCTGACGCAGGAGTTCTATCGTTTTGCAGCGGCCTATGCCGGGAAATCCGGTGACAAGACCTTCGAGTTGCGCCTGGCCCTGGGGCTGGCGCGTTCGTTTGCCACCTCCACCCGCTTTATCCTTGACAAGTCACTGGCCAGCGCCATGTTCCTGCGTGCGCGTTACCTGCTCGAGCAGGTGCTTGCCGCCGACCTCAGGAAGTTGAAGTCCTTTCGGGTTCCCGTCAGGGAGATGTTCGTTGGCTGAATCCAGGATCGGTGTTGTCGGCATACCGGGAAAATGGTCCACGGAAATCCTGGCCGATGCCGTTGAGGAAAGGACCGGTTACCGGCTGGTGATCGATATGAATGAGGTCTGTCTGGACCTGGAGCGGCAGCGCCTGATGTTCCAGGATGTGGATTTATGCCGGCTGGATGCACTGATCATCAAGAAGATCAGTGCCAGCTACAGTCCGGCGACGCTGGACCGTCTGGAGCTGCTGCGGGTCGCCGAGCAGGCCGGGGTCCGGGTATTCAGCCGGCCCTTGAATATCCTGCGGCTGATCGACCGGTTGAGCTGTACCGTAACCCTGCGCAATGCCGGTATCCCGATGCCGGCAACCCGGGTCACCGGGGATGTCGGGGCGGCGCTGACAGCCGTCCAGGATTTTGGCAGTGCCGTTTTCAAACCCCTGTACTCCACCAAGGCGCGCGGCATGTGTGTGATCGACGCAGGCCGGGACCGCCGTGAGATCGAACGGCAAATTCGCGCCTTCCAGGCAGAGAATCCCGTGATGTATATCCAGCAGAAAATCGACCTGCCGGGCCGGGACCTGGGGCTGGTGTTCCTGGATGGCGAATATCTCGGCAGTTATGCCCGGGTGTCGAGTGACGCTGCCTGGAACACGACCATACACAGCGGGGGCCGGTATGCCGCGCATACACCGGCGGCTGCCGTGGTCGAACTTGCGCGGCACGCCCAGGCGCTGTTTGACATGGATTTCACCACAGTCGATGTTGCCGAAACAGACACCGGCCCGATTGTTTTCGAGGTGTCCGCCTTTGGAGGATTCCGCGGGGCCCGGGACGGCATTGGCATCGATGCCGCCGGGTTGTATGCAGAATATGTGCTGCGTCAATTGTCGGTGTGAGAAAGAGACGGGAGACGACGATGGACTACACAGTAGAATCTGCCGCGAGTGCATTACAGGATGGGGCATGTTTGTGCACTGACGAACTGTATCTTGCGCTCGGCGAATGCATGCTGAGGCTGCGCTCCAACTCTGTGGCACTGCTGGCAGGTCTTGCCGATTATTTCTCGCATGTCGCAAGCAACGCAATGATGCCTGACCTCGACATCATTGCCATCGAACGCGCTGCGCCGGAGCTGGATATTGATTTTATTGACTGGAAACGCGAGCCGGGCAAGACCGGGCGCAAGGATTCCTTTGTAGACTTGCCGGGCGGACGCCTGGTTCGCAAGGTGCGCACCGGGATGGTTTTTCTGCAAAGCGAGAGTCACCGGATCGCCGCCGGGCCCTGCAGGAACTATGACAACCAGGTGATCAACTTCATCAACTCCCAGTATATGAACTGGCTGCAAAACCGGGGCTGGCTGATCTGTCATGCCGCGGGGCTCGTCTACCGTGGCAAGGGTCTCGGGATTGCCGGGTTCTCCGGCGGCGGCAAGTCAACCCTGATGCTGCATCTGCTCGATAATGACGAGGTATCCTACCTGACCAATGATCGTTTGTTCGTCCATGCCGGTTCCGAGCGGACACTGGCGCGCGGTATACCGAAATTGCCGCGCATCAATCCCGGTACCATCGTCCATAATCGAAAATTGCACAGCCTGATTCCGGCACAACAGCGCGCGGCCCTGCGGCAGCTGCCAGCTGCGGAGCTTTGGGAACTGGAGGAAAAATACGATGTTCATATCGACAGGGTCTACGGACCCGGGCGGATTGTAGCGGAGGCCCCCCTGGCGGCCTTCCTGATACTGGACTGGCAGCGTGATGGTGACAGGGAGCTGGTAGTCGAGCAGGTGGACCTGGCAGCGCAGCGTGACCTGCTGGGCGCCTTGATGAAATCTCCCGGTCCGTTTTACCAGTATCCGGATGGCACCTTCCTGCAGGACACGACAGCCCTTGATGAATCGGCCTATCTGGATACACTGAAAGATATGGCCGTCTACGTGGTCAGGGGACGGATTGATTTTTCCGCCATGTCAGATCGTTGTCTGCATGAGCTGCTGGCCTGACCTGAAACCGGGAGGTGAACTGCCATGACACGTGAACTCCTGCTGCTGCGCCACGGCAAGTCCGACTGGGGTGTCGGTGGCGATGATTATCACCGGCCACTGAAGGACCGCGGTAAACGTGGCGCCCAGCGCATCGGGGTATGGCTCGCGCAGCAGAAGATGGTACCCGACCTGATTGTTACCTCACCCGCGGAACGCGCACTGGTTACTGCCCAGAAGGCCTGCAAGGCCATGGGTAACGGCGACGCGGGGATACAGCGTGACGAGCGCATGTACGCGGCCGGTATAACTGAATTGCTTGCGGTGCTTGGTGATTGCCCGGAGTCCGCAGTCCGGGTCATGCTGGTAGGGCATAACCCGGGACTGGAAGAACTGCTTGTCTGGCTGGCGAGCGCCGCGGTTCCGGTGCCGGAAGACGGCAAACTCCTGCCGACGGCGACCCTGGCCAGGCTGCAGATGCCGGCGGACTGGCGTGCACTGGTAGCCGGATGCGCGCACCTGGATTCCATTACGCGTCCTGAAACGCTACCGAAGAAGTTTCCCTACCCGGCGCCGGATGGCAAGGAATGGCGTGACCGGCCGGCTTACTACTATACCCAGTCCTCCGTGATCCCGTACCGTGTGCGTGACGGGAAAGCGGAAATACTGGTCATCGCATCCAGTAAAAAGAATCATCTGGTGGTCCCGAAGGGCATCAAGGACCCCGGTCTTTCTCCCCGGGAATCGGCCGCGAAGGAGGCGCTGGAGGAGGCGGGTATTGAAGGGGAGGTCGCAGAAACCGCGCTCGGCAGTTATACCTGTGAGAAATGGGGGGCCACCTGTACCGTGGCGGTCTATCCCATGAAAGTAACCCGCCTCATACCGGAAGAAGAGTGGGAGGAAAATCACCGGGGGCGTGTATGGGTTACACCGGAACAAGCGGCCAGGCAGCTGAAACAGGAAGAACTGCGGCCCCTGGTCAAAAAACTGGAGGCCATGTTCTGAGGTATGGCCAGATTGATTGCAGCGCTGGTTCGACATGGCGATTATCACCAGTTAGCGGATACCCCCAGTGCCCACCAACCGTGGCCGCTCAACAGCGCAGGAGAAACCCAGGCGCAGGAAGGTGCGCAAGGCCTGCATGACTTGATCGCCCGGAATGACTGGACCCTGCTGCCTTCCATTGATTCATCCCGCATGCTGCGTGCCTGGCAGACGGCCGTGATATTTGCAGACAGGCTTGCTGACCTGGCTGCATCCACGCCGTGTATCGAAAGTCATGACGAGCTGGCTGAAAGAGGTGTCGGCTGCCTGGCCAATCTCACCAGGGCACAGATTGAGGCGGTCCTGCACCAGGACCCGCGTGTTTCCGATCCGCCCGCTGACTGGAAGATGGACAGTCATTACCGCTTGCCGTTGCAGGGCGCCGAATCCTTGCTGGAGGCAGGGGAGCGGGTGGCTGTTCACCTGGCACAATGCATGGCGGCACTGCCGCGTGAAAGCAATGACAGTGTAAAGGTCTTCGTAGGCCATGGGGCTGCCTTTCGTCATGCGGCATACCATCTTGGTGTGCTCGGGATTGAGCAACTCGCGCAACTCAGCATGCACCATTGCCGACCGATACTCATCGAGTACCTGTCCGGGGGGCAATGGCGCCATGTCGGGGGAGAATGGAAGCTGCGTCCGGAGTCCAGCCAGTTCACAGACTAGACGGAAAACCGCTCATGCAACTGGAGAATTTATGTAAATACCTGCCACGATATCAGGGGGAGTCCTGGATCGAGGCGAACCTCCCGGGGCAGGGGCAGGTGTGGATGCTGGGAAAACAGCATTCCGTCAGGAAAGACAGGTACCACAGTGCGGCCTATGCACAGGAAATGCGCAAGGCCATCGGCGAGGACCCGTGGAAGTGGCCGAAACGCACCGTGTATTTCATCTCCGATTTGCATGCCGATGCAGATGCCTTCATGGCCTCGCTGGTTGCCTCCGGCGGAGTGAAGAAGACCGGGCCACGGGACAAGGATTTCAGGCTTACCAGGGACGGCCGCAAGGCGCGGTTTCTCATTGGCGGTGATTGTTTCGACAAGGGTCCGAGTACCCTGCGGTTATTACGTGTTATCCGACGGTTGATCGATCGTGGCGGTGATGTGCAACTGCTGGCCGGTAATCATGATATTCGCATGATGCTTGGTATACGGGCGGCCGGGATGGAACCGGACCCCAGAATCGACCATTTTTTTATTCGCATGGGGCCCAAGATGGTGCCTTTTCTGACCGAGATCCGTGACCGGTATCTGCAGGGAAAAAATGCATTGCACGGTGTACCGGGTAACCGTGAATGCAGACGCCGGCTGTATCCGTCGAAAAGCTGGTTCCGGGAGTTTCCGCAACTGGCCGCATGGGCGATGCCGGATTCGACCATCGAGCGCGAGGTGCAGAGATTACGCAGGAAGCTGGTGGATTTTGAAGCGGATTGCGAGCAGGCAGGACTTTCCCTGCGCATGGTGTATGCGGCCGCCAGGAAATGGCAGGAGTTGTTTTTACATTCAAAAGGCGAGTACGCGTGGTTTTACAAGCGCATGAAGCTGGGTTGCCGTGAAGGTTCATTTATTTTTGTCCATGCCGGTGTCGATGATCGAATGGCCAAACTGATCAGTGAAAAAGGCATGAGATATATTAACCGGAAATTCCGGAAACAGATGTACCGGGACCCGTTTGATTTCTACTATGGTCCCATGGCCAATATCATTCGTACCAAGTACCGTCCAATCGATATGCCCCTGACCCGGTATGGTGTCAAGCAGCTCAGAAAGAAGAGCGGTGTGCATGCCATAGTTCACGGACATCGTAACCTGCTGCACGGGCAACGGGTCATGCTCAGGAAAGGCCTCGTCAATTTTGAATGTGATACTACGCTGGATTGCAATTCAAGAAAAAAGGAGGGGCTTGAAGGGCAGGGTGCAGCGGTCACCATCTTCAGGCCCGAAGGGCTGGTGATGGGTGTCAGTACCGACTATCCTTATGTAAAGGTGTTTGTGCCGGCAAGGGATCTGTAACAAATATGAGAAGCAGGAAAAGAAACTTCCGCCACCAGTCTCTGCAGGACCAAAAATCCATACAGGATATTCTGAAGTCCATTACCAGCGGTATCGCGAAAGGGAAGATCACCTTCAGCGATGAAGATGACAAGATTATCATGCGGCCCGAGGGTCTGCTGGATCTCAAGGTTAGCGCCACCCAGGAAGAGAACCGCAACCGGTTCAATATCCGAATCAGTTGGCAGGTGGATGAAGATACGGAAAACAGGAAAAAACGCTTGTCCGTGAAGTGATGACAACAAACCGTGACTCCTGAGACAGGCCGGACTACATGCCTCTATGGAAGCGACTGGTAATCACCCTGGCTGCCATGGTGGCGGTCAGTTTTATCGCCGGACTGGTATGGCAGGCACTGTTCCTGGCGGGCATGCCCAGTTACCTCGCGGGGGTCATCGGCGGCATGACAGCACTGCCTGTCTGGGAATTTCTGAAGCAGAACAGGCGCCGGGTCGCTGACAGGGACGATAAACGATGAACTTGGTAAATGACATTGTTAAGAAGGTTTTTACATTATCGTTATAACTTGTTATCTTTTTGGATATGCGTGCGATCATAGTCCGGCACTATAAAACAATAATCAATGCGTCTGAGCAGATCCTGGGCTGGGGGGATGCACCGCGCGACAGCGGCTGGAAGGCCGATGTCGATTTCGTCGGCGACCGGTTGCGGGAACACGGGATCAGCTTCGATGCCGTCTATTCAAGTGACCTGGAACGGTCCCGGCAGACCGCGATGTTTCATGCCAGACTTCTGGGCATACAGATCATTAACGACACGCCGGCGCTGAATGAGGTCAACTACGGGAAGCTGTACAAAAAGAAAAAGAAGTGGGTGGCCGAACACTACCCGCTTCACAAGAAAGACCCGGATTTTGTATATCCGGGGGGCGAGAGTTTCCGCCAGATGCAACAGCGCAGCGTCAGCTATCTTTCATTGCTGGCAATGAGACAGCCAGGGCGGACGGTTCTTGTCGTTGTTCATGCGGGTGTCATCAGGGGGCTTGTCAGCCATTTTCTCGGTCTGGACTATGCGGACAATCTCAAGCACAAAATATCACACCGCTATATCGGCGATTTCCTGTTTGATGGCAACACCTGTGTGCGTTATGACGAACTGGGTAAACCGTCCGGATTCGTGCGTGATGGTGTCATCGAGGTCCCCTTGTCCTGCCCTGTCGCAGGTGGCTCGGTGGCTTCCACGGATGTACAGTCTGCGCCGGAAGTATCCACCCGGGCTACCCCAGCCGGGTAAACAGCCTGGCAAGGCACTGGATGGTAACAGCCCCCTGGTACTGCCCGTTATCTACAACAAACAGATAACTGGTATCGTTCTGTTCCATGATGGCCAATGCCTTGAT
>JAUVNM010000292.1 GCA_030599705.1 Gammaproteobacteria bacterium | reverse complement strand
CCAAAGGTCGAGCGGCTGGCCTGCGGCAGCCCGATGTCATCCCAGACGGCATTCCAGTAGTTGCGGCCAAGGCGCCTGAGCGGGTTGCCGTCAGCCGTAATGCGCCAGTTAGTGGTTTCCAGCCAGAGTACCGTGCCGCTCTTGTTGTCGATATGCACGGTGATGAAGCAGGTCTCGCGGATGCGCCTGATGGCGGCCGGGATGAATCCACGGGCCTCATAGAACGCGGCCATTTGATCCGGGGTATGCAGGCGCAACAGCATGAACAGCCGGTCATTGTCCACGTAGGGTCCGGGTGGGGTCTCGCCGTCCGCCCAGGGGAGGGCCTGTGCCGTGCTGCCGGCCAGCAGCAGCGCCAGTACGTAATACAGTCGTTGGATGTTCATTTGCAATAGCCGGGATTCCTGCTTATTGTCTTGCCAGTAGTGTACTACTACCCCATACGCGCCCTCTCCCTCCGGGAGAGGGCTGGTGAGAGGGGATAATACAAAGGCTATGGTCTGATTAATATCCCCTCATCCTGTCCTTCTCCCAGTGCACCCAAAAAACGGGCATAAAGGAGAAGAGACGTACTTCCAGAGTACAAGCCGTGAAACGTGTCATTATCTTCCTGCTGGGTTTGTTGCTGTATTTAAACGGCGGTACATGCCTCGCCGCCGGCGATCCGGTTTCATCACTGCGGCCGGTCAACACCTATTCCATTGTGGCGCGCGATCCCGAGACGGGGCAGCTCGGCGTCGCGGTGCAGTCGCACTGGTTCTCGGTGGGTCAACTGGTGCCCTGGGCCGCGGCCGGTGTCGGTGCCGTGGCAACGCAATCCTTTGTCGACGTGCGTTACGGCCGGGCCGGACTGGAATTGATGAGCAGAGGCGTGCCGGCCGCTGCGGCGCTGGCGCAATTGTTGAAGGCCGACCCGACCCCGGGGGTGCGCCAGGTCGGCATGATCGATGCGCAGGGACGCATCGCCCAGCACACGGGCAAGCAGTGCATCCGCTATGCCGGTCACCGTGCCGGCGAGGATTTTGCCGTGCAGGCGAACCTGATGGTGACGCAGGGCGTGCCGGAGGCCATGGCTGCGGCCTACCGGCAGGCGAGCGGTACGCTGGCGCAGCGCATGCTGGCCGCACTGGATGCGGCGCAGGCACACGGCGGGGATTTGCGCGGCAGGCAGTCCGCCGCCATCCTGGTGGTGCGCGGCGAACGCGGCAAGCATCCCGGTGACGGCCGGCTGGTGGATCTGCATATCGAGGATCATCCGACACCCCTGCAGGAGTTGCGCCGCCTGCTGACCCTGAACACGGCCTACCGGCACATGAATCTCGGGGATCATGCGCTGGAGAGCGATGATATCGAGGGGGCGCTGGTGCATTACGGTCAGGCGCAGGCGCTGGTGCCCGGTAACGTGGAAATGAAATTCTGGCACGCGGTGGCACTGGTGAATGCCGGGCGCGTGTCCGAGTCGCTGCCCCTGTTCACACAGATCTTTTACGAAGATAATGACTGGCGTGAGCTGGTGTCACGGCTGGTGGCGGCGGGCCTGCTGCAGGCGGACCCGGCAACCACGCAGCGCATCACCGGTCTTGGCCATGAGGAGGAAATACCATGAAATATATAACAGGCAGTCTGCTTGCCGGGCTGGTAACGATTGTTTCCGGCCCGGTATCGGCGGAATTGGTCACCACAAAACTGCTGTCACTGGACATGGCGCGTGACATCGCTGCGGGTGCCATCGAGGCCTGCCGCAAGGACGGTTACCAGGTCTCGGTGGTTGTCACCAACCGCAGCGGCGAACCGCTGGTCGTCATGCGTGATGTATATTCAAATCGCTATTTCACCCAACTGGCACACGGCAAGGCCAATGCCGTGATCTTGGGGAATATCAGTTCCGCCGAACTGCGCCGCAACCGGGCGGACATGGTGAACGAACTCAACCTGCTGGACGGGGTGATGGTGCTGGCCGGCGGGTTGCCGTTGCAGGCGGCCGGTTCACTGGTCGGTGCCGTGGGCGTCAGCGGGGCACCGGGTGGTGAACTCGACGAGGCCTGCGCGCGCGCTGGTGTCGAAGCGGTGCAGGAAGATCTGGAATTTGCCGATTAATCAGACCGTAGCCCGGATGAAGGCCTGCGCAGAACACACCGCAGGGTTACTACAACATCGAGCGAATGTTCAAGTCCGTCATCAGTAAGGCTGGTCAGGTCAGACTTTGCGGCGCTTGCTGCGAGGCGCGTGGCATCAAGGCAATACCTTTACTGGAAAGCGCTGAGATCAGCACTATGAGTCAGTTGGCGCAATGGACTGTCGAGTCAGAAAAGGTTTTGGTCTTTTAGCGTGTGGCCGGCAGAATTATGCAGTGATCCAGTACCAGGCGAGGCAGATGACTGGTTGATGTGATTCGCATTTTTATACGGTGGTAACCTTGCGTCTGCACGCAGGTATATCACACCATGAATGGAGGAAGATATGGCGCATATTGTTGTCGTCGGGGCAGGCATTGGCGGTATGACCGTTGCGTATGATCTGCGCGCCAGACTGAAGAATGATGATCACTCGGTCACTGTCATCGGGGATAAACCGTCATTCGAGTTTACGCCATCAAATCCCTGGGTCGCCGTCGGCTGGCGTGAGCGCAAGGGGACATCCATCGAGGTTGAGACGTATCTTCTCAGGAGGAAGATCAACTTCATCCCCAGCAAGGTCACAAAAATTGATGCCGAAGGCAACAGGCTAACACTGGAGAACGAGCAGTCTGTCGATTATGACTACCTGGTGATCACCACTGGCCCCAAGCTGGCCTTTGACGAGATTCCCGGAGCAGGGCCGGAGGGTGGGTATACGCAGTCGGTATGCACACTGGGACATGCGGAGACCTCTTACAAGGACTACCAGTCACTGATTGACGAGCCCGGCCCTGTGGTAGTCGGCGCCGTGCAGATGGCGAGCTGTTTCGGCCCGGCCTATGAATATGCATTCATCGTTGATTGTGATTTGCGCAAGCGCAAGATTCGCGACAAGGTGCCCATTACCTACGTGACGAGTGAGCCTTATATCGGCCACCTCGGCCTTGGTGGTGTCGGTGATTCAAAATCAATGCTCGAATCGGCCATGCGCAAACGCCACATAAAATGGATTACCAATGCGAAAACAACTCGGGTTGAGGTCGGCATGATATATGTTGACGAGCATAACGATGCGGGCGACGTGATCAAGCAACATGAATTGCCCTTCAAGCATGCAAT
>JAUVNM010000111.1 GCA_030599705.1 Gammaproteobacteria bacterium | reverse complement strand
GGTGCGTTGCCATGCCGTGGGCGGATTTCAGTCGCTCATTACACGGGTGTCGCTGATTCCCAGCGATATCAGGCTGTGGGATATCCGGTCTGCATCATCAACCGTGGTCAGCGGGCCGATGCGCACGCGATACAACGGCCGGGCGGTATTGTGGGCTTCGGTGATGTGAACTTCCCCCAGGTTGGAGGACTGCAGGCGCTTGCCCAGGCGCTCGGCATTGTCGCGGTTGCTGAAGGCCCCGACCTGCAGAAACAGGGTTGTCGGGTCGCCGGCAACGGCCTGCCGGGTGACCGCCGGTGGTTGGGGTGCCGGTTTTGACGGGTCGATGGCCTCGACCTCGACCAGGCCGGTGCCGTATTCCAGGATGCCGAGCCTGGCGGCTGCCGCATAGGAGAGGTCAATGATCCGGTTGGCATGGAATGGCCCCCGGTCGTTGATCTTGACGATGATTGTCCGGCCATTGCGGAGATTGGTGACATGCGCATAGGTCGGCAGTGGCAGGGTCTTGTGCGCTGCCGTCATCTTGTAGATGTCATAGGGTTCGCCGCTTGAGGTGCGGCGTCCATGGAACTTGGTGCCATACCAGGAGGCAATGCCGCGCTCCGTGTAACCGGCACTGCTGGATTTCGTGTAATAGCGCTTGCCGAATACAACGTAGGATTCCGGGTTGCCGTAACGGCTGTGCGGTTCAACGCGGGGAACGGCATTCTGGACGCCGGAGAGGTCCCTCGGGTTCAGCGGTGCGTTATCACCGGTGTCGAGGGTTTCCTGTGAACTGCATCCGGCGAACAGCGTGACCAGCAGCAGTACCGTAACAAAGCCCCGGCGCGGTCCCGCGGTGCCGGGCCTTGCCGGGTAGTCGTGATCAGTCGTGTACTTGCCTGGATTGCTCACGTGTCTGCCGGATTTCCTCGCTCAGCTGGTAGACCGCCATGGCATACAGCGGACTGTGATTATACCGGGTAATGACATAAAAGTTATTGAGACCCAGCCAGTATTCCGGGCCGTTTGCATTTTGCAGCTCTATCAGGGCGGCCAGGCTGTCATCCGGTACCGCGGTCTGCGGTTCGATGCCGGCACGCCGTAACTCATCGATGCGGGTCTGCGGTTTGAGTCCCTGCTCCAGCACTGCCTGCCAGGCGTTACCGGTGACGGTCGCGCGTGTGGCGACCGTGGAACCGAGCGTCCAGCCGTGGGCCTTCATGTAGTTGGCGACACTGCCGATGATATCGGCCGGGCTGTCCCAGAGATCGCGCTTGCCGTCCGCGTCGAAGTCGATTGCATAGTGTCGGTAACTGCTGGGGATGAACTGACCATAGCCCATGGCGCCGGCGTAGGATCCGGTGGCCGTAAGCAGGTCAATGTCTTCCTCGCGCGCCAGGATCAGGTACTGCTCCAGTTCGCCGCGAAAAAACTCGCTGCGTGGCGGATAGTCGAAGGCCAGTGTGGACAAGGCATCGATGACCCGGTGACGCCCGGTATTGCCGCCGTAGCGGGTTTCCACCCCGATGATGGCGACAATGACCTGCGCATCGACACCGAGAGATTTCTCTGCACTATCAAGTAGTTGTATGTGATTATTCCAGAAGGTCACGCCCCCCTGGATGCGGCTTTGAGTCAGGAAGATGTTGCGGTATGCATGCCATTCCAGGCGCTTTTCGGCGGGTTTGCGCATCAGTTCGAGGATGTCCTCGCGGCGTTCCGCCTGGCTGAATACCACGACCAGTTCATCCCGGTCAAAGCCATGCTGTGCCACCATCTCATCGATAAAGGCCTGTGCTGCCGGGTTGCCCGCGTAGCCGTTGGCACCGGGCGCGGCCGCATTACTGGTGCAGGCCGGCAGCGTGCCAAGGATGGTCAGCGCGGTAAGTACAGCTTTCAGTTTCCGTAGCGGCATATGGGTTCCTTGAGGGAGATTCGCCGGGGCATTCTACTATGTCGCGAGCAGCTTGCGGTGTGTCTGTATGGACATGAGGATGCCAAAACCGGCCATGAGTGTGACAATCGAGGTGCCGCCATAACTGATGGCGGGCAGGGGCAGGCCAACCACCGGCAGGATGCCGGTGACCATGCCGGTGTTGACCATGATATATACAAAAAAGGTCATGGACAGGCTCCCGGCCAGCAACCGTGTATAGGTGTCCTGTGCCTGGATGGCGATCAGGATACCGCGCACCACGATGAAAACATAGAACGCGAACAGCGCCAGGATACCAATGAAGCCGAACTCCTCCGCGAGTACGGCGAAGATGAAATCGGTAGAGCGTTCCGGCAGGAAATCCAGTTGCGACTGTGTCCCGTTCAGCCAGCCCTTGCCGTACAGGCCACCGGAACCGATAGCGATTTTCGACTGGATAATGTGATAGCCGGTGCCGAGCGGGTCGTTTTCCGGATTCAGGAAGGTGAGGACCCGCTGACGCTGGTAATCGTGCATGTAATGCCAGACGAGAGGTGCTGTGGCGCCGGCCACAACACCGAGAAATATCATGATGCGCCAGTGCAGGCCGGCGAGAAACAGCACGAAGAAACCGGCACTGGCAATCAGCAGTGCCGTGCCGAGATCGGGTTGTTTGGCGATCATCAGCATCGGGACGGCAATCATGATGCCGCTGGCAAGCAGTTGAAAGCGGTTTGGCGGCAGGCGCACATCGGCGAGGTACCAGGCAACCATCATGGGCACAGCAAGCTTCATCATTTCCGAAGGCTGGAAACGCACGAAATACACGTCAAGCCAGCGTTGTGCGCCGCCACTGGTGGTGCCGCCGATCAGCACCGCCAGCAACAGCAGGATGCCGGTTATAAAGACCCACGGTGTCAGGCGCAGCAGTACCACGGGCGAGACCTGGGCCACTGCAATCATGGTGCCGAAGGCAATTCCCAGGCGCAGCATTTGCCGTTGCACCAGTTCCATGTCCTCGCCGCCGGCGCTGTAGAGCACGATCAGGCCGAGCGCCGATACACCGACAAGCGCAAACAACAGCGGGGCATCGATGTGCAGCCGGTATTGCCAGCCGTGCTGGCTGGCATCTTCGTGGTCAGTGGACAGCAGGGTACTCATGCCGGTTCGTCCACGAGGTAGCTGTCCATGATCTTGCGTGCAATGGGTGCGGCAACGGCGCCGCCACCGCCACCGTGTTCGACGATGACGGCCACGGCAATTTGCGGGTCATCGACCGGTGCGAATGCGATAAACAGGGCGTGATCCCGCAGTTCCTCGGGGATGGCCTCGGCGTCGTACTCTTCTTCCTGCTTCAGGCCGAAGACCTGGGCGGTGCCGGTCTTGCCGGCAATCCGGTATGGGCTGTCCTCACCGATACGGCGCGCGGTGCCGCGGATACTATGCACCACATCGACCATGGAATGGATGACCCGGTCCCAGTTTTGCGGGTTGTTGATCGAGAGGGTCTCGGCGATCTGCGAGCGATGCGGCAGCAGGGCATCCTGACCGGATTCCTGTTCGGCACGGAGAATGGTCGGTGTCATCCAGTACCCCCGGTTGGCGAGTACCGAGGTGGCCGTGGCCAGTTGCAGGGGTGTGGTCAGAAAAAATCCCTGGCCGATGCCGGTGATGATGGTTTCGCCCGGGAACCAGGGTTGTCCACGGCGCTGCCGCTTCCAGGCGGGCGAGGGCAGCAGGCCGGGCAGTTCCCCGACGATATCGACACCGGTGCGCTTGCCGAAACCAAAGTGCTGCAGGTAGTCGTGCATACGGTCAATACCAAGCGACAGTGCCAGGTCATAGAAATACACATCGCATGACTGGGTAATGGCGATATCCAGGTCCACGGTCCCGTGTCCACCGCGTTTCCAGTCGCGGAACTTGCGCGTGCTGCCCGGCAACATGTAGAAACCCGGGCAGTAGGTGCTGGAGCTGAACCCGGTCAGGCCCTGTTCCAGGCCGGCGAGTCCGATAAAGGGTTTTATGGTGGAGCCCGGCGGGTATTGCCCGCGCAGGGCACGGTTGAACAAGGGCTCGTCCGGGTCATCACGGAGATTTGCATAGTCATCGTAGTCAATGCCGTTGACGAACGGGTTCGGATCGTAGGTCGGCATACTGACCAGGGCAAGTACATCGCCGGTCTTCGGATCCAGCGCGATCGCGGAACCGGAATGATCACCGAATGCAGCTTCCGCTGCTGCCTGCAGACGCGAGTCCAGCGTCAGGTAGAGATTTTGCCCGGGTACCGGTGGTGTCCTCTTGAGTATGCGCACCACGCGGCCCTGTGCCGTCGTCTCCACCTGACGGACACCGACAGTGCCGTGCAACAGTTTTTCAAAGGTCTTTTCGACACCGGTCTTGCCAATATGGGTGGTGCCGCTGTAGTTGGAAGTGTCGATGCTTTTCAGGGACTGTGCGTCAATCCTTCCAACATAACCGAGTGCATGTACCGCCACCTTCCCCATGGGATAGCGACGCGCCAGGCCTGCCTTGATTTCAACGCCCGGGAAGAGGTGCCGGTTTACCGAGAAGCGCGCCACTTCCTCGTCACTTAAATGAAACCGCAACGGCACCGCCTCGAAGCGCGGCTTGCGGGCCAGTAGTTTATCGAAGCGGTCCCGGTCTATTTCCCGGATGTGGATGATGTCCTCGAGTGCCATCAGGGTCGAGGGCATGTCATCGATCTGCTCCGCGGTGATCTCCAGTCGATACGACGGGAAATTGTCTCCCAGCAGGATGCCGTTACGGTCATAGATCAGCCCGCGATTGGGCGCAATGGGCTGGAGTTTCACGCGGTTGTCTTCCGACAGGGTGGTGAAGTGTTCATGCTCGATGACCTGCAGGTACCACAACCGGCTGAGCAGGGCCAGCAGCAACAGGCCGCACAGTACCAGCAGGGTGATTGCCCGGCTACTGAACAGGTTGTATTCGAATAAATGGTCCTTGAGTGTCAGCTGGTACAGCATGTGAGTATGACCAGGGCTAGTTGACCCGGAAGCCGCGCCGCAGCGAGCGCAGGAACAGGTAGGTCACCGGCCAGAGCAGCATGCCGGTGACCGATGGTGCCCAGTAGTACCAGGGCGGGGCGGGTCTGCCGATGAAGCGGCTGATCCACAGGGCCAGCAACTGGTGGAGCACCAGCAGTATCAGCACGGTCAGTGCCTGTTGCCAGATCGGGAACAGGCGCAAGCGCTGGTGAAATTTCAGGGCCAGCCAGGCCACGACGGTCAATGCCATGGCATGCTGGCCAAGCAGGGTGCCGGTCAGGAGATCGACCAGCAGGCCCATGACCCACCCGGTGCTGACACCCACCCGGTCGGGCAAGGCCAGGCACCAGTAGATCAGCACCAGGCCGACCCAGTCCGGCCGGATATAACGCATCCAGTCCGGCAGGGGCACGATGGTCAGTAGCAGGGCGATCAGGAAAGTGGTCGCGATGACGCCGCCCCCACGGTGCCGGGCCAGCAGCATTACGGGGTACCCTCTGCGGGCTGTGTCTCGACCGGGGCCGGTATTGCACTGTCGTCGCCGGGGGTTGTGTCCGCCTCGACCGGAACGTCGGATTCCACGACCGGTGTTTCGCCGGGCCAAACCAGCAGGACTTCACGGCTGCGGTCGAGCCTGGCCGTGGGTTTCGCAACAATGTGCGCAAAGGTGCGCCCGGGGTCATGTTGTACCGTCTCGACCACGGCGACGGGGTAGCCGGCCGGAAACCGGCTGCCAAGTCCCGAGGTAATCAACAGGTCTCCGGGCACGACATCGGCGTTGTTGGAGAGATAGGGCAGCTCCAGCCGGTTGATGGTGCCGCTGCCAAGGGCAATGGTGCGAATCCCGTTGCGGTTGACCCGCACCGGGATGGCATGCGACGTATCCGTGATCAGCACGGCCGTCGAGCTGTAGGGGCCGACGTGCACGACCTGTCCCATCACGCCCTCGGCATCGAGCAGGGGTTGCCCGGGGTAGACCCTGTCAAGTTCGCCCTTGTTGATGACAATCTGGTGTTTGTAGGGGTCGAGGTTGGCCAGCATGAGTTCTGCCACCAGTACCCTTTCCCCGACTTCGAAAGAGGATTCAAGCAGCTCGCGCAAGCGGATGTTTTCGACTTCCAGCGACTGCAGTTTCTGGCTCTGGGCCTTGAGCATCAGCAACTGGGTCTGCAGGCTGGCGTTTTCTTCCTGCAGTTGTCGCCGCGTGGCCAGTGACTCGCGGAACCATGAGATCATGGTGCCGGGCATTTCCACCGCCAGCTGCAGTGGGTAGACGACAACCGACAATCCGGCGCGCAGTGTATCCAGCTGGTTATAGCGGTGGTCAAGGGTCATCAATACCATGGACAGCGTAACGAAAACGATCAAACGGGCCGTGATCGACGGC
>JAUVNM010000173.1 GCA_030599705.1 Gammaproteobacteria bacterium | reverse complement strand
GCCGCGCCTGCTCCTCGACTGGCGCAGTTTCAGCAAGCTCAAGTCCACCTACACCGACAAGCTCCCGAAGCAGGTCAACCCGGATACCGGGCGGGTGCATACCTCCTACCACCAGGCCGTGGCCGCGACCGGGCGGCTGTCCTCCTCGGATCCGAACCTGCAGAACATCCCGGTGCGCACCGGGGAAGGCCGTCGTATCCGCCAGGCCTTCGTGGCCCCGGCGGGCCGCGTGCTGCTGGCCGCGGACTATTCCCAGATCGAGTTGCGCATTATGGCGCACCTGTCCGCGGATGCCGGCCTGCTGGCAGCCTTCGAAGCAGGCGCCGATGTCCACCGGGCCACGGCCGCGGAAGTCTTCGGGGTGGCGCCGGAGGTCGTGACGGCCGACCAGCGCCGCTCGGCCAAGGCCATCAATTTCGGGCTGATCTACGGCATGTCGGCCTTCGGGCTGGCACGCCAGCTGGGTATCCCCCGCGGCGCGGCCCAGGAGTACATCGACCTGTATTTCGAGCGCTATCCCGGTGTCCGGGCATACATGGAAACCACCCGTGAACGTGCCCGGGAACAGGGCTTTGTCGAGACCGTGTTCGGTCGCCGCCTGTACCTGCCGGACATCAATGCGCGCAACGGCCAGCGCCGCCAGGCGGCCGAGCGCACGGCCATCAATGCGCCGATGCAGGGCACGGCCGCGGACATAATCAAGCGGGCGATGCTGGCCCTGCATGACTGGATCGGGTCGCAATCGGAACATAGCGTTACCATGATCATGCAGGTACACGACGAGCTGGTGTTCGAGGTCGCCACGGCCGCTGTGGAAGCGGTCAAGGCGCCCATGACCGAGCACATGGCCGGGGCGGCCGAGCTCAAGGTCCCGCTGCTGGTGGATATCGGCACCGGCGCCAACTGGGACGAGGCCCACTGAGGGCAATTCAGGGTTAATTGAGTTCCTTCTGCTTAGTCATCCCCGCGCAGGCGGGGATCCATTAACGCTGGCCTGTCTACACCCGAATGATTCCCGGCAATCAAGATTCGGCCATTTGTTATCAGAAAACGGTGTTCATGGATTCCCGCCTGCGCGGGAATGACTGTTTAGTGTTCCCGGCCGGGGGGCCGGTCCTACGGATCCTTTCGGGCTACGATTGCACCCGTGAACTTTTATGGCGCAGGGGGGTCTCTCTTGGTGAACACTGCGGTGTTCACCCGCTCCCCTCCCTGAGCGGGCATTCCTCCTACCCGGTCCAGGATCGGGTATTTTTAAAAACCCGGCATAACCCCCTTGCCGGGTTTTTTTTGCCGGGAGGTTTATTTTTCGGCGTTTATATGTGCCAATATTCGTTAAAATCTCACGAATACAAGCAAAAAGCTTCTATTGTCGTTTAGTGTCAACTGGCGGGCAGGCCTAGCCAATGATCCAGCACCGCCCGGGCCTCCTCGGCCCCCGTTCTCTTCAGCGACGAAAACAGCTGCACGCTGCTATCCGGGTGCAGTTCTTCCAGCTGCCGGCGTACGGCCAGCAGGGTTGATCCGGCCGGTCCGCGCTTCAGCTTGTCGGCCTTGGTGAGCAGGATGTGGGCGGGTAGCCCGGCCGCGAGGCACCAGCCCAGCAGTTGCCGGTCGAAGGCCCTTAACGGGTGACGGATGTCCATCATCAGCATGACGCCGACCAGCGATTGCCGGGTCTCGAGATAGCGGGCGATGTTGCGTTCCCACTGTTTCTGTACGGATTTCGAGACCTTCGCATACCCGTAGCCGGGGAGATCGACCAGGCGCTGCCCATCCCGGACCTGGAAAAAATTGATCTCGCGGGTCCGGCCCGGCGCCTTGCTGATGCGCGCAAGTGCCCGCTGCCCGGTTATCATATTGAGGGCACTGGATTTTCCTGCATTGGAGCGGCCCGCGAAGGCGACTTCAGCGCCGCTGTCCGGCGGCGCCTGGCGCCGGTCCGGGGTGCCGAGCAGGAAGACGGTCTGTTGATACGGGTTCTGCATCACAGCGATGTATTAGACACGGCTTGGAAGGGGTTGGAAAGTGGCGCTGCAGTTGACCCTCGAGGCCACGACAGGTATAAGAAGAACCCTTTTTCGCCAGTGCGCCAGTATTCGATTCTTTCGGCAGGTACCCAGACTGGCGGGCCGTTACAGGAGCGTGGTCTTACATGAAAAACTGGTTAGCGATAGCACTTACCTTATTCGTCAGCACCGCCATGGGTTCAGCAATGGCCGGGGGTGACGCGGAAGCTGGCAAGACGAAATCCGCCAATTGTGTGGCCTGTCATGGTGCGGACGGCAACAGCGTCAATCCTGAGTGGCCGAAGCTTGCCGGGCAGAATGAAAAATACCTCGCCAAGCAGCTGGGCTACTTCCAGCACGGTGAGCGTGAAAACTCCACCATGAGCGGCATGGTCACCGGGCTATCGGAGAGTGATATCGATGATATCGCCGCGTATTACGCGAGCCAGACCTCAACCATAGGCGCCGCCGATCCGGAACTGGTAGAGCTCGGCCAAAAGATTTACCGCGCCGGGAACAGTGACAGCGGTGTTGCCCCCTGCATGGGTTGTCACGGGCCGGATGGCGCTGGTAACCCGGCCGCCGGCTATCCCGCCCTGCGCGGCCAGCACGCAGTATATATAGAGAGCCAGTTACACGGATTTGCCGAGGGCAAGCGTGTTAACGAGAATGCCAAGAAGATGATGCAGATCCTGGCAATCCGTATGACGAACCGGGAAATTCGCGCTGTAGCCTCCTATATTCAGGGTCTGCACTAGCCGGGATTGAGTAGCCACACTGAACCTCCGGAGAAATAAAATGTCTGGAAGAACGAATAAATGATTCGGAGTCGAGATTTATGAAGATGCTCGTAAAATGGCTGGTTGCACTGTTGCTCCCGTTCACCGTGACGGTTACCGCGGTGGCGCAGGACTATACAGAAGGGAAAGAGTACCTGCGGCTTTCAAAGCCGCAACCGACATCCACCCCCGACAAGATCGAGGTGGTTGAACTGTTCTGGTATGGCTGCCCGCATTGCCATGACCTGGAACCGTATATCGAGAAGTGGCTGGAGAGCAAACCCGATGATGTCGAGTTCGTCAGGTTGCCCGCCATTGTCGGGCCGCGCTGGGAACCATTGGCAAAAGCCTATTACACGGCTGAAGTGCTGGGCGTTCTCGACAAGACGCACACGGCACTGTTTGAATCCATTCACGTAAAAAAACAGAAGTACACGGATGAAGAGCAGATCATGGAATTTTTTATATCCCAGGGCGTGTCCGCGGAAGATTTCAGGAACGCCTATAATTCCTTTGCCGTGTCGGTGAAGGTGAACAACGCGAAACAGATGACCCGAAGGTATGTCATTACCGGGGTGCCAACCGTGGTTGTCAACGGCAAGTTCAGCACCTCGGGCAAGTTTGCCCGCAGCAATGCCGGTATCATAAAAGTTGTTGATTACCTTGTTGTGCAGGAACGCACGGCCGGCACACCAATATCCCCTGCGGCACTCAACTGACAACGCACTGCGCTGTACGGATGAGCGCCTGTTATACTGTGAGTCAGGTTGACCGATAGCAGCCGCAAGATCCGCCGCGGTTGTCACCTTGATAGAGCACTAGTCCCGGGTTGAGAAAACCCCGATTCGGCCGACTATCCGGGTAAGCCCCGGCGTGGTCCGGTGACTGCCGGACAATATCAAGCCAACGGAGTGAATGGATTATCGGGCATGACCGATTCAGCAGAAACCGCAGTTGCAAACCCGTCACTACAATGCCAGACGCCCGGAGTTGATGTCGCCATGGGGCAACGCATCCGGTTACTCAGTTACAACGTGCAGGCGGGCATCAGTACCGCCCGCTACCGTCACTATGTCACGCACAGCTGGAAGCACCTGTTGCCCCATGCCCAGCGTTTCAACAACCTCGACCGGATTGGCCGGTTGATACAGGACTACGACATTGTCGGATTACAGGAAGTCGATGCGGGCAGCCTGCGCAGTGGCTATGTCAACCTCACGCAGTACCTCAGTGACAGGTCGGGACATCCTTTCTGGTATGACCAGACCAACCGCCGCTTCGGGCGCTTCGCGCAGCACAGTACCGGCCTGGTCAGCAAGTTTCATCCGACAGAGATTGTCGAGCACCGCTTGCCGGGAAGAATTCCGGGGCGCGGTGCATTGTTCATTCGCTACGGCACCCGGCAGGAATCACTGGTCGTGCTGATTCTGCACCTGGCATTAAGTCAGCGCGCCCGCCTGCGGCAACTCGACTATGTCAGCGAGATTGTGAATGAATACCCGCACGTCATCCTGATGGGGGACCTTAACTGTTATTCAGACAGCAAGGAGATGGATTTCCTGATCAATCGCACCATGATGCAGGAACCGTTTCACGGGCTGGATACCTTTCCCAGCTGGCGGCCGCAGCACAACATCGATCACATCCTGGTGACTCCGACGCTGCATGTCGGGCGCGTCAATGTACTGAATTACTCCCTGTCCGATCACCTGCCGGTGGAGATGGAAATCATCCTGCCGGAGTCCGTGCGCATCGGCAGTTAGTACTCAAATAAACAGGCAAACATCGGACTTCTGTGCGACCGGCAGGAACGAGGTCGCGCCAACAAAGTCCGTGACTTCCGGAATGAACTCGCTGGCATCAAAGCCAAACACATCCACAGTCATCTGGCAGGCCACCATCTTCACATCGGCCTCGATACACAGCTCACGCAGTTCTTCCACCGTGGCAACACCCTTGTTCTTGAAAGT
>JAUVNM010000047.1 GCA_030599705.1 Gammaproteobacteria bacterium | reverse complement strand
GGCATGAAAAAACTGGGCATGGGTGCCCTGCTGTCGGTGTCCCGCGGCAGCGCGGAGCCGGCCAGACTGATCAGCCTGGAATACAGTGGCGGCCATGCGGGTGACCAGCCCGTGGTACTGGTCGGCAAGGGGGTAACCTTTGACTCCGGTGGCATCTCCATCAAACCGGCCGGCGCCATGGACGAAATGAAATACGACATGTGCGGGGCAGCCAGCGTACTCGGCACCCTGATGGCCTGCGCCGCAATGGAACTGCCGATCAACGTCGTCGGCGTCATCCCGACGACGGAGAACCTGCCGAGCGGCAGCGCCAGCAAACCCGGTGATATCGTCACCAGCCTGTCCGGACAGACGATCGAGGTACTCAACACCGATGCCGAGGGACGGCTGATCCTGTGTGACGCACTCAGCTACTGCGAGAAATTCAACCCGGACGTGGTGATCGATATTGCCACCCTGACCGGCGCCTGCGTCATCGCGCTTGGCAGTCATGCGGCAGGACTGCTGAGCAACGACGATGAACTCGCAGACGAGCTGCTTGCCGCCGGCGTGACCGCGGGTGACCGCGCCTGGCACCTGCCCCTGTGGGATGAATACCAGAAACAGCTCGACAGCAATTTTGCGGACATGGCAAACATCGGCGGCCGCGAGGCCGGCACCATCACGGCGGCCTGCTTCCTGTCACGTTTCACCGGGGATTACCGCTGGGCCCATATCGACATCGCCGGCGTGGCGTGGAAACAGGGGAAGGAAAAAGGCGCCACCGGGCGGCCGGTGCCGCTGCTGACCCGGTTTTTGCAGGAACGCTGTGCGGCCAGCGGCTGAACTCCGGCGATGACGTGCATCGATTTCTATATTCTGGATACCCCGCATGCGAACGCGGCGTCCCTGTTTGCCTGCAAGCTGACCGAAAAGGCCTGTCGACAGGGCCACCAGGTGTTTATCAACACCGCGTCGGACACGCAGCTGCAGCAGCTGAATGATCTGCTGTGGACGTTTAGGGCGGGCAGTTTTGTAGCGCACGTTGTCTACGCGGAAGGCAGGTCCGGGAAATCACCGGTCTTGCTGGGACACGCCACCGAACCGGCCGACTGTCACGATGTGCTGGTCAACATGGCCGACGACGTCGCACCCTGGTTCTGCCGGTTTGACCGGGTCGCCGAACTGGTCAGCGGCGCTGACTCGCAACGTGCCGCCGCACGGCAACGCTACCGGTTCTACCAGGACCGGGGATATACCCTGAAGTCGCACACTATCTGATTGCCATGGCCGCCTCGAAAGACCTGGAACTGGATGCTGACGGTGTGCCGATACTGACGGATGTCATTTCGCCTGGACAGGAGCCGGCACCGGCCGCTGTCATTGCGCCTGAACAGGAGCCAGCGCAGGTAGCGATACCGGAGAGCCAGCTGGCCTGCATGTCTGTAGAAGATATCACGCAGACTATTCTCGGCAGTGAATCCATCCGCCGCCGGCTGGATGATATCGCCGCGGAACTGACCCGCAACGTGCGCATCCAGCTTGAACAGTTGCTGCGGCCCGCGATCGAGCAGGCAGTCACCGAGGTCATGGATGACAGCGGCAGTGCCACATTCGATGCCATCCGCCAGCTGCTCGACGAGGCCTTCCCGGAGATACTCGCTGATGTTCTGCAGGCAGAGACTCCCGTAAATTCCTGAGGCCGTTCCCGGCCCGCCCGAATCCTGCGTTATAATTCCCGCCTTTGCCGCAGGGCGGCCAGGCTGAGTCAGGCACACACCCGGATGGACAAGACCTACAACCCGCACGCGATCGAGCAGCGCTGGTACGAGACCTGGGAACAGGCAGGCCATTTCGAGCCGTCCGGCGAGGGGGCCCCCTATTGCATCATGATCCCGCCCCCCAATGTCACCGGCAGCCTGCACATGGGGCATGCCTTCCAGGACACCCTGATGGATGCCCTCACGCGTTATCACCGCATGCGTGGCGACAATACCCTGTGGCAGCCGGGAACGGACCATGCGGGTATTGCCACCCAGATGGTGGTTGAACGCCAGCTGCATGAAGATAACAAGACCCGCCACGACCTCGGGCGCGAGGCGTTTATCGAACGCATCTGGAAATGGAAGCATGAATCCGGTGGCACCATCACCCGGCAACTGCGGCGCATGGGATCATCCGTGGACTGGAGCCGGGAACGCTTCACCATGGACACGGGACTGTCGCAGGCGGTACGCGAGACCTTTGTCCGGCTCTACGCAGACGGCCTGATCTACCGGGGCAAGCGCCTGGTCAACTGGGACCCGGTACTGCATACCGCCGTCTCCGACCTGGAAGTCATCTCCACAGAAGAAGCGGGCCACCTGTGGCACATGCGCTATCCGCTGACCGACGGTTCCGGGCAGCTGGTGGTGGCCACCACCCGCCCGGAAACCATGCTGGGTGACAGCGCCGTCGCGGTACACCCCGAAGACGAACGCTACACGGCACTGATCGGCAAGACCATCCGCCTGCCGCTGACCGGACGCGAGATCCCGGTGATCGCCGATGACTACGTCGACCCGGAATTCGGCACCGGTTGCGTCAAGATCACCCCCGCCCATGATTTCAACGACTACGAAATGGGCAAGCGCCATGATCTGGCAGTGATCAATATCTTTACCATCGATGCCTGTATCAACGACACCGCACCGGAGGCGTATCGCGGGCTTGACCGCTACGCCGCGCGCAAACAGATCGTCAGCGACCTGGAGGCACAGGGGCTGCTGGAAGGCATCCAGGACCACCGCCTGATGGTGCCGCGCGGTGACCGCTCCGGTACGGTAGTGGAACCCTACCTGACGGACCAGTGGTTTGTGAAAATCGGACCCCTCGCGGGGCCGGCCATCAAGGCAGTCGAGGACGGCCGCATCCGCTTTGTTCCGGACAACTGGAAAAACACCTATTTCGAGTGGATGCGCAACATCCAGGACTGGTGCATCTCGCGGCAGATCTGGTGGGGTCACCGCATCCCCGCCTGGTATGACGCCGACGGCAATATCTACGTTGCCCGCACGGAAGCCGAGGCGCGCGCGCAGCATGGTCTTGGAGACGACGTGGCGCTGACCCAGGACGAGGATGTCCTGGATACCTGGTTTTCTTCCGCACTGTGGCCCTTCAGCACCCTTGGCTGGCCGCAACAGACAGACAGCCTGAAAACGTTTTATCCAACCAGCGTGCTGGTCACCGGCTTCGACATTATCTTTTTCTGGGTGGCCCGGATGATCATGATGGGCCTGCGGTTCATGGACGATGTCCCCTTCCGCGAGGTCTATATCCATGGTCTGGTGCGTGATGCACACGGGCAGAAGATGTCAAAATCCAAGGGCAATGTACTGGATCCGATTGACCTGATCGACGGTATCGAGCTCGAGACACTGGTTGCGAAACGCCGCGCCGGTTTGATGCAGCCGCAGATGGCGGACCGGATCGAGCAACACACGCGCAAGGATTTCCCGGACGGCATCCCCGCCTTTGGCACCGATGCCCTGCGCTTCACCTATGCCGCGCTGGCCTCCACCGGGCGTGACATCAACTTCGACCTTGGCCGGATCGAGGGCTACCGGAACTACTGCAACAAGTTGTGGAATGCCGCACGCTATGTCCTGATGAACACGGAAGGCAAGGACTGCGGGGCCGCCGGGGACAACAGCGAGCTGAACGCGGCCGATCGCTGGATTATTTCCCGACTGCAGCAGACCGGGCAGGTGGTCATCGAGTCCATCGACCAGTACCGTTTTGACCTGGCCGCCCAGGCCATCTACGCGTTCACCTGGGATGAATACTGCGACTGGTACCTGGAACTGTCCAAGCCGGTACTCACCGATCCGGACAGCACGCAGGCCGCGCTACGCGGCACCCGCCAGACCCTGGTGCAGGTCATGGAGACCCTGCTGCGCCTCGCGCACCCGGTCATCCCGTTTATTACCGAGGAAATCTGGCAGCGCATGGCGCCGCTGGCCGCTATCGAGGGCCCGACCATTATGCGGCAGCCCTACCCGGTCCCGGACACCAGCCGGATAGACGCGCAAGCCTGTCGTGAGATTGACTGGGTCATGGAAACCGTTATCGGGGTACGCAAGATCCGCAGCGGCATGAATATCGACCCGCGCAAGCCACTGCCCGTGCTGCTGCAGGGTGGCTCTGCAGCAGACCAGGAACGCCTGCAACGTAACCGGCATTACCTCGAGGCGGTTGGCCGCATGGATAGCGTGGCATGGCTGGAGCCCGGTGCAGACGCCCCGGAATCCGCCACGGCCCTGGTTGGCGAAATGAAGCTGCTGATTCCGCTCGCGGGCCTGATCGACAAGGATGCCGAGATCAGGCGGCTGGCAAAAGAGCTCGACAGAAAGACGGGCGAACTGGAGCGCTGCGAAAAGAAATTGTCCAATGCCGGCTTTGTCGACAAGGCGCCTGCCGCAGTGGTCGAAAAGGAACAGGCAAAGGCACTGGACTTGAGAACCGCGATCAGCAGCCTCGAAGAGCAGCAGCAGAAAATACAGTCACTCTAGTCCGGGTGCTGCCAGTTTCATTACCAGCTGCACCACACCCCATATCGTCAGTATAAATACACCGGTCACCAGCAGGCCCACCAGGATATATTGCGATGGTTTCCCGTGCGTGAAGTCCTGCTTGCGCTTGCGGTTGCTTTGCACGCCAAACATACTTGCCAGCACACTGCCAAGCACCCCGAGAAACGAGGGTGCTTGCAGTTTCCTTGAATCGTCCGGGTCGGTCATGTTCCTGTCCTGGTGAGGCGACCCGGTATTCTACCGACAAAGCACCCCCCTGCAAGCGCGCCCGATCAACCACGGCCCGCCCACACACCCGCTGGCCCATGACCCTCAAGCCCCTGATCGTTCTAAATAATCCGGGCTGATTGCCGATATAAATTCTGCGACAGGAAAGTCAGTATTATTTTTCTAATTCAGCAGGTTACAAGGCACCCATGGCCGGATCGCCACAGACTGCACTGACAGCAGGCCAGCACGAACCGGCATTCCGGTACTGGTTTCGGGAAATGACATGACGACAATCGTAATTATTGATGACCAGCTAACCAGTCGCCAGATCCTGGTGCAACTGGTGAATTCACTCGAAGATGACCTGGATGTCCAGTCGTTCGAGAGTCCGCTGGAAGGACTGCAGTGGATGGCAGGCAACGCGGTCGATCTGCTGCTGGTTGACTACAAGATGCCGGAAATGAACGGTATCGAGGCCATCAGGAAATTTCGTGGCAATCCCGCCTGTGAGCACATCCCCATTATCATGGTTACGTCGATTGAAGACCGGAGTGTGCGCTATGAGGCGCTGGAGGCCGGTGCGACTGACTTCCTGATGAAACCGGTAGACCACAATGAATGCCGCGCCCGCTGCCGCAACCTGCTGACCCAGCACCAGCAGTACAAGATTATCCGTGACCGCTCTCACTGGCTCGAACGCCGGGTGGCCGAAGCAACCAGCGAAATCAGACTGCGCGAACGTGAAACCCTGCTGCGCCTTGCCAAGGCCGGCGAATATCGCGATGAAGAGACCGGCAACCATGTGGTCCGCATGGCCAAGTACTCACGCATTATTGCAGAGGAACTGGGTTATTCCAGCAAGGAAGCCGATGTCATTGAAATGTCCGCCCCGATGCATGACATCGGGAAAATAGGCATCCGGGACAGTATTCTCCTTAAACCGGGGAAACTAACGAAGGAAGAATTCGAGATCATGAAGGAACACACCCTGATCGGCCACGAAATCCTCAAGGACAGCCCGTCCATGTTCCTGCAGATGGGGGCCATAATCGCGCTCGGTCACCACGAAAAATTCGACGGCTCGGGATATCCCTACGGCAAGAAAGGCGACGAGATACCGCTCGAAGCCAGGATTGTAGCCGTTGCCGATGTCTATGACGCCCTGGTATCGGAACGCCCGTACAAGAATGCCTGGTCCGTACAGGCAGCGCTGGAGTACATGGAGAGTCAAAGCGGCATCCATTTCGATCCGGACTGCTTCAACGCATTCAAGGAACAGCTGGATGTCATCCTGAAGATTCAGAACATGCTGCCGGATATGGCGGTGGCGAATAACCAGTAAGCGTTATACACCGGGTATCCAGTAACTCCCAAAGCAGCCGGACCCTGTAATCCACGTACTGAAAATACTGTTACTGTGGTAGCATCATGCCACAGTGATGCCTTGCAGGCTGTAGTAAATTCTGCGCATCAAGATGTAATATTCCGACCCCCTGATGAACACATCCACGGCACAAACAACGCAGCGGCTTGCCGATGCCGGCATCTTCGGTCCTGGCAGCGAGGAACTCGCGCTCTACGAAAGCCGGTTGACGCGATATTTCGAGAGAGAGTACCAGCGCCTGGAAGCAGAACCGGTATCACTCGAGGACCTGGGTATTTCCACTGCGGAAGGACCCGTCATGGAAGAAACCGAAGCGCTGATGGACAGCCACTATGACGAAAAACCCGAGTTCTTCGCAAGCTTTCTGGACAAGCATTACCAGGCCTACTCCATGGCCTACTATGGCGACACGCCATCCGAAATTCGCGCATCAACAGCGAGTCTGGAACAGGCACAGAAGGCAAAATTTGAACTGATCACCGAACGCGCCGGAATAGTAGGCCATGAGCGTATCTTCAATATTGGCTGCGGCTTCGGATCACTGGAAACCTACCTGCTGGAGCATTACCCGAATCTTGAAATCACCGGCATAACCCCGAGCAAGGTACAGGTTGCCTATCTGCGACAGCGCATGCAGGACCCGGATGACCCGCTGGGCAGTGGGAGATTTAATTTGATTTACGGAATGTTTAATAGGCAGCTAGTGAATACGCTTAGAGCTTTTAGTTATGACATGGTTTTTTCAGTAGGCACCATGGAGCACTCATCAAACATGAGGGAGATAAATGCCTTAACCAAAAAAATACTGGTAATTAATGGAACTTCTTTTCACCATTTCATTACGTCAATGCAAGCGATACCACAGTTCCTCGACCCGACGAAAACAAAAATTGGCCTGTATTTCCCCGGCGGCCGCGTCTGGCCACACGACGAGTTCGCCCGCCACACGGAACACTTCGATCTTGCAGGGCACTGGTTCGTTAACGGGCTGAACTACTGGCGCACCTTGGATGAATGGCATCACCGCTTCTGGAACAATATTCCCGGTTTATACGGCCCGGTATTTGACACCGACGCCATAGCTCACTGGAACAACTACTTCTCGCTCTGCAAGGCGGTATTTGCACCGCAGGACGGTAATTTCTACGGGAACAGCCACTACCTGTTTAAACTGCGCAGTTGATTACCGGTCAGCTGTCACAGGCCCTGAGCGCAATGACAGCATTCAGTCCACCAAAGGCAAATGCATTGGACAAGGCGGCCTCAATGCCATGCTCGCGTGCAGTACCAGGGACATAATCCAGGTCACAACCTTCTCCTGGCCCGGTGAAATTGGCTGTCGGCGGCACTAGTCCCTTGTCTATTGCCAGCACCGTGGCAACGAGTTCCAGGGCACTGGCCGCACCCAGCGCATGTCCATGCATGGACTTGGTCGATGACACCATGAGCGACTGTGCATGGGCGCCAAAAACACGGTGTACAGCCTCCGTCTCGGCCACATCGTTGGCCATCGTCCCGGTTCCATGTGCATTGATATACTGCACTGCATCCGCATTCAGGCCCGCATCCCCAAGCGCACGGGTTAGCGCCGTTGAAATACCGTCAACATCTGGCCGGGTAATGTGCCCGGCATCGGAAGACATGCCACAGCCTGCCAGTTCGGCATAGGTACGGGCGCCGCGCTGTCGGGCATGCTCCCCGGATTCCAGCACCAGCATGGCCGCCCCTTCGCCCAGCACCATACCCGAGCGATCTATCGAAAACGGCCGGCAGGTGTCATTGGAGACCACGCGGAGCGCTTCCCAGGCTTTCAGCAACCCATAAGTAAACGGAGCATCCGTACCACCGACCAGCGCCACATCCACCAGTCCCGACTGAATCATCATCCGCCCCTGGATAACGGCGTGAGCGCTGGAGGCACAAGCGCTTGCAATCGAAAATACCGGACCCTTGATCCCCAGGTGCTGACTCACCATGCTGGCTGCGGCACTGGGCATGCCCTTGGGAATCGTCAGCGGGTGTACTCGTGAACGGCTCTGCTTGTAGAGCTGCAGGTAGGTCTCTTCATCGGTTTGTTTACCGCCGCAGCCGGTACCGATAATTGCGGCTGCTTCACTTGTTACCGGGGTGTTGTTTTCCAGTCCGGCATCGACCAACGCCTCTCTCGCCGCAATAACGGCAAATTGCGAAAAACGGTCCAGCAGTGGAAGTTCATTCGCACCAAAATACTGATCAGCCTGGAACCCGGTCAGTGCAGCACCGACCCTGATCTTCACATCGGGATCAATGCCTGTTAAAGGCTTGATAGCTGAGTGCCCCGCCGTCAATGCAGCCCAGTAGTCGGGCACTGTTCGGCCCAGCCCGCATATACTGCCTAGCCCCGTAATGAAGACCTGCCGCCTCATCCCGAGGCTTTATTAGCCAGCAACTGTTCGAGTTGGACCACGATATCGTTCACCACGTTGAGTGAATCAAACACCTCGTTGGGAATTTCAATGTCGTAACGATCTTCCAGTTCATAAAGAATCGTAATCGCGCCCAGGGAATCGATCCCCAGCGCCTCCAGCGGCATTTCCCGGGTAATCGCTTCCGGCTGGCTCTTGATATGGCTTGCAATAACCTCGAAAACGACTGCCTCAACCATGCAACACCCCTAGGTATATGATTTTTAAGATTAAAGCCCCTTGCCAACCGGCCGACAACCTTCCTGTTAGCCGTAATAGTACACCACGGGGACAGGAATCTTCCGCGATGTTAGCTGATCACACAAATGATGCGAATACAGGAGGCCGAATGCACGCATTGGGTCAGTTTTGTCATTCGCTAGGCTGGGCAGGGACCCCGGAGCAGGAGCAAGGCATTTTGAGAATTGCCATCTCGATGTCATTTCTTGGTTATTTATTCTTAGATAAACCAGATGTTAATTCAGAGTCTGAACTATGGGTAAAAGGC
>JAUVNM010000237.1 GCA_030599705.1 Gammaproteobacteria bacterium | reverse complement strand
GGTAATGGTTCGGCGGGTACGGATGGTGACCAGGATGGCTTCCATTCGGATTCCGGCACCTACACGGTGAGTGCGTCTGCTGTCACGCTGACGAAAACATCGGTGATCACCGCTGATGGTTTCGGAAACGGTCCAGCGACCGCGAAGGCCATCCCGGGTGCGACCGTGACCTATACCATCATTATCGATAACAGCACCAGTGGTGTGGACGCAGACAACCTGGTTCTGAGCGATGATCTGCAGGTTGCCGAGGTAGCGTTCACGCCAGGCAGTGTTACGTACGACGCAGGTTGTACCGGTGCCCCCGCTCCCAGTGACAGTTTTATATCGCCGACACTGACGATGAACGTCACTACGGTCACGGCCGGGACCACCTGTACGATCACGTTTGATGTCACCATCAACTAGTCACTGGTGACAACTACGTGATACCGGCCTTTAACAGGCTGCTGCGCTGGCTGTGTCGCCGGGGCGGACCGCAGGTCCGTCCCGGTGCCGCACGCCTGTGCCGTGGAAAAATAAAGGGCTCCTTTGCGAGCTGCCCGGAAACTTGTTTCCGGGCAGCCCGTCTTTTGACCCGCATGGGTGCACATGCATTCCGTGCAGGTAAAAAGGCGCTGTATCTGTTCGCCCTGATTATTTTGTTTGCGCTCGGCCCTTCCGGCGCTCATGCCGTGCCGCCGGGCACCATCATTTCAAATTTCGCCAATGCAGCGTTTGACGATGCCGGCAGCCCGGAGGCCCGGACATCGAATACCGTCGATATCACCACCACGCTGTCAATGACACCGTCCGATATCGAGTTTTTCCAGTACTCCCCGACAGGTGTGGGTGCAACACCCATGGTCAGTTCACCGAGCGGCTGCAGCCTGGGCGGGCCGGGCGGGCCGTTTCCGCCGCTGGGCAATCCGACCTATCCCGGCATCGGGGTGCTGGACACCAGCCTCCCGGTCGACCTGATTGCCACAACACGCTTCCATCAGGGCGAACCGGTGTTCATCGAAGTGCGTGATGCGAACCGGAATATCGATCGCGACAGCCGGGATACCGTGCACATCATGCTGGATGTGGCGGAGAACGGAGACCTGGAACAGCTGGAGTTGTCCGAGACCGGCGTCGATACCGGCATATTTGTCGGTTACATCCAGTCGGTTGCGCCGGCGGCGACGGCCTATGACTGCCAGCTGGCCATTAGCGAGGAAAACATTATCCGGGCCAGTTATGTCGATTACTACGACAGCAGTGACACGGCCAGCGACACTGCGCTGGTCGACCCTTTCGGGATTGTCTTTGACAGTGCTACCGGCAACACGCTGGACGGGGCAACCGTCACGATTCTCGATGCAGTGACCGGGCTGCCGGCGCAGGTTTTCGGGGATGACGGCATCAGCAGCTTTCCGTCCACCGTGACCAGCGGCGGCACCGCCACCGACAGCAGTGGTGCGCTGTACAATTTCCCGCCGGGCGGTTACCGCTTCCCGCTCATGGCCCCCGGTGCGTACCGTCTCGAGGTCAGTGCCGCGAACTACACCACCCCGTCGACCCGGACGATCGCCGAGCTCCAGGCGCTGCCGGACGCCCCGTATGCACTCGATAGCCAGGCATCCTTCGGTAATAATTTCGTGGTGGTCGCCGGTCCACCGCTGAATATCGATCTGCCGGCCGACCCGATTCCGAGTGAACTGTTTCTGACAAAGTCTGCTGGACGGGCACAGGCATCGATCGGTGATTTTGTCGTGTACACGCTGGAGCTGACCAATAACCAGAACCTGGTCCCTGCGAACAATGCCATCATCAGGGATGTGCTGCCGGTCGGCTTCAGGTACCAGAAAGATTCGCTACAGCAGAAGGATGGCTCCGCTACGGAGCCGGCGATATCCGGTGACGGGCGCACCCTGACATTCAGTATCGGGAACCTGCCAGCGGGGCAGAGCGTCCGCTTGAGCTATGTGCTGGAAGTCACGGCCGGGACAAAGACGGGTGATGCGGTCAACAAGGCGACGGCCAGCGACGCGGCCGGAACGGTATCCAATACGGCGCGGGCAATCGTCTTCATTGAAGACGACCTGCTCAACGACCGGAGTTTTATATTTGGCCGTGTCATGCAGGGTAATTGCGAGGTCGAGGGACCGGCACAGGGAACGCTGAAGATGCGGATGCAAACTGCCAGTCAGGACGGCCTGCTCGGGCAGACGCTGAACATTGCCGGTGAACACCTGGCAGACCAGCAGCTGGCGCTGGCCGTCGAACTGCCAGGTGTATTGCAATACGAACAGGGCAGTGTGCGTATCAATGGCAGGCAGGCGGCAGAGCCGGAAACCAGGAACGGCACGCTCTGGTTCACGCTGGCCGATAGTGACGCGTCAGGCAGCTATGCCATCGAATACCGGTTAACGCCCCGCAACCCGGACATTGGTGAATTCACCATCAGGGCCCGTGCAGTGACACAGGACCAGGACGGCGTGCAGCAATCCACCGCCTGGGCTGTCAATGCCATCAGCCGCCCGGCCACCGGCAAACGTTTCACGGTGTCCGGGAATGACAGTGGCGAACTCGCTGCCCGCATCCTCAATACCCGGCGCTACAACCATGAGCCGACCGTCGGCACGGACCTTGCCGGTGTTCCCGGTATCCGGCTGATTATGGAAGACGGGCGCTATGTCATCACCGACGAAAAGGGCCTGTACCATTTCGAGGGACTGGAGCCCGGCACCCATGTGGTGCAGGTTGACCCGGACAGCATTCCCGCGCATCTGGAGATTTTCGAATGCGAGCAGAACACCCGCTTTGCCGGCGACGCCCATTCGCAGTTTGCCGATCTTCAGGGTGGCCTGATCTGGCGCAGTGATTTTTATGTACGCGAGAAGGCGCCGCTCAGCGGCAACATCGGTATCCGTCTCGAGAGCAGTCTGGACAATGATGCGGTTGAATACCGGGTGACGCTTGCCGGTGATACCCATAAATACCGGAATCTTCGTGCCACCATCATGCTGGCTGAAGGTCTTGAATATGTACCCGGCAGTGCACGGCTGGATGCTGCTGGTATTGCCGACCCGGCCGTCAATGCGGGCATCCTGACATTCAAACTCGGTGATCGCGATGCCGCTGACTGGACCGAGGTGCTGACATTCAGGGCGTCAGCGACACCGGCGGGCCAGGGGGAGTTGTCAACACAGGCGATTCTTGCCTTTGATAACGGAGAGCAGAAAAACCGTCGTACCCGGCCTGCCGTCAACAGCCTGCGCTACCAGCATGACGGTGGCGCCATGCAGCACTATGAATACCAGGCCTGGTTCGACTCGCTGAAGAGCACGCTGCAGCCACAGCAACGCAAGGCGCTGATGCAGTTCATAAACGGGCTGGCGGACAAGGGGATCGACAAGGTCACGGTAGTCGACCATGCCAGGATCACCGGTCACGCAGACAACGTGCCGATTGCACAACGCAGCCTCCATATCCACAAGGACAACCAGACGCTGTCGCTGGCCCGTGCGGCAACAGTCGGGAAGATTGTCCGGGATATCCTGGGGCTGGAGCAACAGCAAATCATTATCGTGGGCATGGGCGAGTCCCGGCCTGTCGCTGACAACAGTACGGATGCCGGGCGCGCGCATAATCGCCGCGCCGAACTGGTCATTACCATTTCTGAAGAGCGGCAGGATGCAATCCTGGAGACGGGCCGTGATGACAGCGGCATGCAGACGTTGACGATCAGCAAACCGCACGCCCCGGTTGTCAGCGAGCAGCAGGAGAAGACAGTGCTGCCACCCGCCAACGGGACAGTTACCTACGACAGGAACTGGCTGGATACGGCAGCACCGGGACTGGAATGGCTGGCGCCTGCTG
>JAUVNM010000341.1 GCA_030599705.1 Gammaproteobacteria bacterium | reverse complement strand
GGCTGCCCTGGGGCATGCTGGCGAATTGCACAAGGAAAATTATATGGCAAAAGTTTCTACAGGAAAAAAAGTACCGGACTTCACCCTGCCTGCAACGGGAGATCAGGAAATATCCCTGTCTGATTTCAAGGGGAAGAATATCGTCGTTTATTTCTATCCAAAGGACAGCACCTCCGGCTGCACACTCGAGGGGCAGGATTTTCGAGACCGGATCAACACGTTTCGGCGTCGTAAAACAGTCATTCTCGGTATTTCCCGGGACAGCATCAAGTCACACGAAAACTTCAAGGCGAAGCAGGACTTCCCGTTTGAACTGCTCTCCGATGCCGACGAAAAGGTCTGCAAGCTGTTTGATGTCATCCGTGAAAAGAACATGTACGGCCGCAAGGTCATGGGCGTCGAACGCAGCACGTTCCTGCTGGATGCCAAGGGTGTATTGCAACGCGAATGGCGCAAGGTCAAGGTCAAGGGGCACGTCGACGCAGTGCTGGAGGCGATTTCAGAACTGTAGGGTCGAATTCATTCGACCAGTCATGATTGGCCGAATGAATTCGGCCCTACAAATTTTTAGCCGGTACGGGTTTCTCTGCCGGCTCCTCCCGGGATTTCATCGGCCAGGCCTTGATCACCGCCTGCACCAGGGTCGCCAGCGGGATGGCAAAGAACACGCCCCAGAAACCCCAGAGCCCGCCGAATACCAGGATGGCGATAATAATGGCCACCGGGTGCAGATCCACGACTTCCGAAAACAGCAACGGCACCAGCAGGTAACCGTCCAGCGCCTGGATCACCCCGTAGGCAAACAACAGCCAGCCAAAGTCTGCACTCCAGCCCCACTGGAACCAGGCAATGATCGCCACCGGCACCGTGACCACGGCCGCGCCGATATAGGGAACGATGACCGAGAGCCCCACTATGGTCGCCAGCAACAGGGAATATTGCAGGCCCATCAGCGAGAAGGTAGCGAACGTCACCCCGCCCACGATGAATATTTCCCATACCTTGCCACGGACGTAGTTGCTGACCTGCTGGTTGACATCATGCCACACCTGGTTGGCCAGCGGCCGTTCCCGTGGCAGGCGTTCGCTGAACCAGTTCAGAATGCGCTGCTTGTCCTTGAGAAAGAAAAACGCCAGTACCGGGACCAGAATGATATACACCATCAGGGTAATCAGGCCGAAAACCGACGCCACCGACAACGACAGCACCCGCTGGCCCATTGCAGTGATTTCTCCGCGTATTGCCGCGATCAGGTCGGTGACCTGCTGCTCGGAGAACAGGTTCGGATATTTTTCCGGCAACTGCAGCAACAGTTCCTGTCCCGAGGCAATGATGTAGGGCAGTTGCGTCACCAGCTGGGTCAGCTGCGACCACAGACGCGGCATCAGCCACAAAATGGAGAACACAAAAAATGTCAGAAACAGGATAAATACCAGCGCCACGGCCGACAGGCGCGGGGCGCCCAGCTGCCGGCTTTTCTCTACCAGGCCATCCAGCAGGTAGGCAATAATGACGCCAACGAGCACCGGCACCAGCATCTCGCCCAGGGTCGCCATGGCGACAAAACCGGCCACCAGCAGCAAGGCGAGGATGACGACCTGGGGATCGGAGGCAAAGCGGTGATACCATTCGCGCAGGATATTCATGACATGTCATTAAAACAGACTTTTGATTCCTGACAAGTGTTTCTATATACGTGGTCGGGTAGGATCCGCGCCCCGCGGGGAATAGTTACCGTTCCCGGCGAAGGCACCGGTCCTACTGCCCATCCCGCAGTTGCCGGTAATGCTCACTGAAGATGGCTTCCAGCTGGTCAATCACCGTGCCGGCCTCGGTGCCCTGCATGATATGGGTGGCAACCAGGTCCGAGGTAGCACTCAACATCTCGCTCTTGTCGATCATGGGATAGGTCTTCGAAAGGCGCTTCAGTGCCGCGACGACCGACTCTGTTGCGGGCCGCTCGATCGCTTCCGGCTCCGCTATGCTGGCCGGTGGTGACGGAACGGGTTGCTGGATCGATGTTGCGCCACGTTGTTGCAGGAATTCCGCGAAGGCGAGCAATGTGGCACGATCACCGGCCCCAAGGTGACGCCAGACAGCCAGCAATTGTTCATCGGGAGACATCACCAGGATAACTGCATCTTACTGATTTATATATATTTTATAGCAATATGCCGTTCAGCTATCGCGCTGGTGCGAGAGGCAGTAGGCACGGGCAAAATCGAGCAGTTCATCCATGGCGCGCTGGCGGAATTTCTGTTTCTGGTGGACAAAGGAAAACGGCCGTTCGATGGGCGGATCGAGTTCCAGCGCCACCAGCGTACCGAGCTGCAGTTCCTTGTGAATGGTCACTTCCGAAACAATCGACACACCCATGCCCGCCTCGACGGCCCCCTTGATGGCTTCCGGACTGCCCAACTCCATGGCAACATGCAGGTCACTCGGTTGCATGCCGAGATCACCGAGGTAGTCCTGGATCACTTCGCGCGTGCCGGAGCCTTCCTCGCGCGCGATGAAGGCATCGTCCATGAGTTCGCGCAACTTTACCTGCTTGTTGGCGGCCAGCGTGTGCGGCGGCGGGACGATTGCCACCAGGCGGTCCTTGCGGCATTCCTCCACCACCAGGTTCTTGTTCATCACCGGCGCCTCGACCACGCCGAGATCAATATCATTGT
>JAUVNM010000295.1 GCA_030599705.1 Gammaproteobacteria bacterium | reverse complement strand
TGCAGAGCCAGGTCGGCACCCAGGTCTACGTGGTCAACAAGGACAATAAAGTGGAAAGCCGCACAGTAGAAGTCGGGCAAGCCTACAAACAGCAATGGATCATCAAGAAAGGCCTTAAAAAAGGCGAGCTGGTCATCTATGACGGCCTCCAGAAAGTACGCCCGGGCGTGCTCGTCAACATCAAAGCCAAGGAGTCGACCCCGAAGAAGGGCTAAAGATCCATCTGCTCAGCCCCCCGACAACGGGTTTTCCGTTGTCAGCGGATTTTCAAAATATACTGACAGTGATGGCCAGGGCTCCACGCTGGGTGCCTCACGAACCGAGCGTATGGGCCTTGCGTCTGATCGGCGGTTACAAATTCCAGGGGATATTTTTTATTCTATGACAGTGCTTGCCTTTTTGTCCCTGAGTTTTTCGTAAAAGCGCGTTGCCCCCGGGTGCATGGGAATGGAAATACCAAGCCGTGAGGTTTCGGTGGAAATAAAGCTTTTCCCGTCCCTGGAACGGGGCCGCCCCACGGAGATCGATTACCTGAACGGCTACATCTGCGACCGGGCGGCAGAGCACGACATCCCCGTCCCGCTCAACCAGGCGGTCGTGGCCATGATCAAGGAGATCGAAGCCGTTAAACGCCCCATGTCCATTGCCAATATGGATGATCCGGTGTTTGCGGGTTTTTAGGGCGTATATATTTGAGGCTCTTCAGAAAAATATGTGGGTGAATCTGGCCTGGATATACGTCCGTGGACATGTAGGAGCGAGCTGAAGGTGAGGCGCTTGCGCCGAGAGGCTGCCCTGGGGCATGCTCGCGAACACGGTCTTCCCGGACACCGGATTCGCCAGCAAGCTGGCTCCTACAGCCAGTCACATGGCATCCTGATACCGGCCATTGCTTGTTAGGAAACTAACCACCAGGTAATTTGATATTGAAATACATTGATATAGGTACAATCTCAATGAGATAGGTGAATTTCAGTTTTCAGTGTACCCACAAATTATCCTGACGAGGCAAGATTACTAATCGGGATTTACGGATCAAACTTCGTTGCAGCCCAATTGGTGCCCGCGCCAGGCAGAAAACTGCCGTCGTCCGGCTCGTCAACCTCGGTGTTGATGAGTGCATTCATCTTGTCATTCATTGCAAGCAGCAGGTCACCGTGTTTCCCCGGTTCGACCGCAAGATTGCGCACCTCGTCGGGATCAGTCTCCAGATCGAAGAGCTCGACATCGTTCAGCTCAAAAATACCCTCCAGTGTCCGCGGCTGGTTATGCTGCTTGGGTGAGAAATAGCGAGTGTACTTGTAGCGTCCGTCAAACACGCTGCGGATGGCGCCTCGCTTGGTGAAATCCGGTTTAAGGCCCTGAGTTGCCAGCTCCTTCTTGTCACCGCCGGCGTTCAGGTAGGCCTGGATCTTCAACAACAGCTCGCTGTCGAGGTAGGCGAACATGTTGTAGCAGTACAGCACCCCGCTACGCACATCATTGATGCCGGCCGCTGCGCCGCTCTCCAGCAGCGGCGTCAGGTTCTTGCCGTGAAGCTCGCGGGTGATACCCGCCTGTTTATCTGCAGTTACACCGCTCCAGCTGACCAGGGTAGGAGCGAGGTCCAGATGCGAGGTCACGGCGCCGCAGCGCTGGCCGCGTGTGCCGGGATAGCCCGGGTGGGAGATAATCAGCGGCACGTGGTTCTGCTCGCGGTAGGCGGTAGCGCCTTTGCCATTTGTACCGTGGCCACCACCGAGTTCGCCATGGTCCGACGTCATCACGATGATGGTAGTGTCCGCAAGACCCAACGCTTCCAGCTCGTCGAGGATCCCTTCGACCACCCCGTCCGTCTCGCGAATGCAATTGAAGTAATAGTTCAGCAGCCGCTGCCAGCGTGCGTCCTCGTCGGGGAAGTTGCCGACCAGGGCACCGCGTGCCAGCTGGTATTCCCTGTGGGCCGGCGGACGCCCCTTCTTGTCGAAGGTCTCATGACGGCTGTTGGGCAGCCGGACGCCCCACTGCTGCCGGTAGAGCGTACTATCCGGCTCGCGCGCGATGTCCATCAGCGTCTTCGGCTTGTCCTGGACGTTCTGCCCGGGGGCATCGGTGTTGTAGAACATGACGTCGTGGGGATTGACGAGATTGACAGCCAGGAACCAGGGCTTGCCTTGCCGGTTCATCGGCTGCCCCTTGAGCCGCAGCCAACGCCGGGCCTGAGCCCCGATCATGTCATCGTTGAGATACCCGCCCTGGGTCATGCCGATAACGTCACCGATGCCGACGTAGTCCTTGAACCCATGGCTCTCGATGGCCCTGGTCAGCTTCTCCTGCGGTACAGCCGCCTCGTCGTGCGTGCCAAGTTCTCTGGACAGGTGCCATTTACCCTTGTAGGCGGCGTAGTAGCCGGCCTCACCGAGCATGTCGCCCACCGTATCGAGTTCGGGATCGAGACTGTTCGACCACGGGAAATCCAGGTTGTCGAACAGCCTGGTGTGCTGGATGTGCTGACCGGTGTAGATGACCGAGCGCGATGAGGTACAAACCGCCGAGTTGATATGGTGATTCGTGAACGTAACGCCCCGGCGTTGCAGGCGTTCGCGACCCGGCAAAACATACCCGGGCGGTAATTCCGACGCATCGAAGTAGCGTTCCTGGTCGGTGAGGATGAACAGGATATTGTAAGGCCCACCGCCTTCCGCCCCGGCTGTATTCGTGCCGCCCCCGGCAGCCGTCGCCACGCCCGGCATCCCCGCCAGCGAACCGGCGCCCAACGCCAGCGTAGTGAGCCCTGTATACTCGAGGAATTCGCGACGTGATATACCACGCCTTACGTCGTCTCTACGGGCCATCCTCTTCTTCATCCTTTGCGACCATTACAGACCTGCATTAAAGGGCCGCATGCGCTAACACGGCCTCGAGATACAACGCCGGTCCGAACAGCGCAGTGCGGTCGTTGAGGATAATCTTTACCGGCATGGTCTCCAGCAACGGCTGCATGCGACCTTTGTCGAGAAAGCCTTGCATGAACCCGGGCCCCTTGAACCGCTCCAGGTTTTTGGGCGCGACACCGCCACCGAGATAGACCCCGCCGGTGGCCATAATCTTCAGGGCGTGGTTTCCAGCCTCCGCCCCGTAAAGATGAATGAACAGATCCAGCGCTTCGACACACAGGGAGTCCCGATCGTCCATCGCGGCCCTGGAGATGGCTGAAGCCGCGTCTCCTGACGACATTTCTTC